>NZ_JALCZB010000078.1:0-21605 GCF_022690745.1 Anaeromyxobacter sp. SG64
GGGAGCGGCGCGGGGCCGGCGCGCGGCGGCGGCGGCGCGCCGCGGGCGAGCGCCTCGAGCCGCGCCACGAGCTCCGACACCTGCGCGCCCGGGGCGAGGAACACGCCCGCGAGGAGGGCCACCTCGAGCGCGTAGCGCGGCTGCTCGGCGAGCTTCACGTCCACGACGGCGCGCTGGGCGAGATCGAACAGCCGCGTGAGCTGCGCCGCGTCCACGGCCGCGGCCTGGGCGCGGATCTCCGCGAGCTCGCCGTCCGGGAGGTCCATCGGCGCCGACGGGACGAGCTTCGCGACCACCACGTTCCGCAGGTGCCGCACGATCTCCTCGGCGACGCGCTTCATCTCGAGGCCGCGCGCGTGGAGCGCCTCGAGCTCGACGAGCATCGCGCCGCCGTCGCGCTGGACGAGCGCGCCGCAGATCCGAGAGACGGCCGCCGCGTCGACGGCGCCGAGCGCCTCGGCGACGGCTGCCTCGTCCGGCGTGTCGCCGGCCGCGGCGCGGACCTGGTCGAGCAGCGAGAGCGCGTCGCGCATCCCGCCCTCGGCCTGCCGCGCCACGAGCGCGAGCGCCGCGGGCGAGAGGCGCATCCCCTCCGCCTCGGCGACCTTCGCGAGCTGGTCGGCGATCTGCTGGAGCGTGAGCCGGCGGAAGTCGAACCGCTGGCAGCGGGAGAGGATCGTCTCCGGGACCTTGTGGACGTCGGTCGTGGCGAGCACGAACTTCACGTGCTCCGGCGGCTCCTCGAGCGTCTTCAGGAGCGCGTTGAACGCGCCCGTGGAGAGCATGTGGACCTCGTCCACCACGAAGACCTTGTAGCGGTCGCGCGCGGGCCGGTACTTCACCGCCTCGACGATGTCGCGGACGTTGTCGACGCCGTTGTTCGAGGCGGCGTCGATCTCCACCACGTCGACGGCGCGCCCCTCGGCGATCTCGACGCACGGCGTGCAGACGCCGCACGGATCGGCGGTCGGGCCCTTCTCGCAGTTGAGCGCCTTCGCGACCAGGCGGGCGGTCGTCGTCTTGCCGACGCCGCGCGGACCGGTGAACAGGAAGGCGTGCGCGAGCTGGCCGGTCTTGAGCGCGTTGGAGAGCGTCCGGACCACGTGCTGCTGGCCGGACATCTCCCCGAACTGCTGCGGGCGGTACTTGCGGGCGAGGACGAGGTAGTTCATTCGACCGCCGATCGAAACAAACGAGCCGGCCCACAATCCCCGGGCGCACGGAGGACCACCTACCGTTGCTCCCTTCCGGGCCTGGCGGGGTTTGGCAACCCCCACGTCGCCCGAGGATTCTGGGCCGGCTCAGCCGGCCTTGCCGCCGGTGCGGCCCCTTCATCTAACGAGAAGGGAGCTGCAGCGCTGGCGGAGAGGGTGGGATTTGAACCCACGGTACCGTTCCCGGTACACACGATTTCCAGTCGTGCACCTTCAGCCGCTCGGTCACCTCTCCGGATCTACTGGGGGATACTCGGTTCCCCCTTTGGCTTCGCCAGGGGGAACCTGCGCTCCCCCAGACCCCCTGCTCGCTCCGGTGCAGCCTCAGCCGGCTGCACCTGCGCTCGCTCAGGGGCTTCAATCTTCGCGTTACTCCGCGAGGAGGGAACCTGGAGTCCGTTCCTCGCTTGAACGACTCGCCTGCCGACGTCCGCCGTTCCCGGTGCGTGCTTCGACCGGTAACTGCATAGCCTGCGGGCAAAAGTGCGGAGAGCGAGGGATTCGAACCCCCGGTACCGTTGCCGGTACACCTGATTTCGAGTCAGGCGCCTTCGACCAGCTCGGCCAGCTCTCCGCCGGCGGATGTAACCGATCTCCGGCCGCGTGCCAAGCGGCAACCTACGTGGTCTGCCCGTTTCCGTTCGAGCGCCTGGCGCGGAAGAAGGTACGCAGGAGTTCGCCGGCCTCCTCGGCCATGAGGCCACGCTCCACCGGGAAGCGGTGGTTCAGGCGCGGATCGGCCGAGAGGTCCATCAAGGACCCGACGGCGCCGGCCTTGGGATCGCTCGCCCCGTAGACGAGCCGCTCGATGCGGCCGAGGACCATGGCACCCGCGCACATCGCGCAGGGCTCGAGGGTCACGTAGAGCGTGACGCCGGTCAGGCGCCAGCGCCCGAGGGTGCGGGCCGCCTCCTGGATGGCGAGGAGCTCCGCGTGCGCGGTCGGGTCGTGGGCCGCCTCGCGCGCGTTCGCGCCCCGGCCGACGATCCGCCCGTCGAGCACCGCGACCGCGCCGACCGGCACCTCGCCGCGCTCCGCCGCAGCGCGGGCGAGCGCGAGCGCCTCCTGCATGGCTTCCTCGGGCGTCACCCGCGGGAGGGTAACCCGGAGCGGCCGCGGGCGCGCGAACTACGGCGTGACCGGCGCGGCGCAGACGTGTCCGGCGCCGCAGAGCGCAGGCGCGGTGCAGTCGGCGTCCACCGCGCAGTGGCCCGCCGCGGTCGCGCACGTGTTCGTCGCCAGGTCGCAGCGCTGCCAGGTGATGTCGCAGTCCGCGTCGGCCCCGCACATGCCGGCGTTCGGCACGCACGCGTTCAGCGTCGGCGAGCCCGGCGTGAGGTCACAGTGCTGCCAGCCGGCGCAGTCCGCGTCGCCCCCGCACATGCCGGCGTCCGGCAGGCACAGGTTCAGCGTCGGCGAGCCCGACGCCAGATCGCAGTGCTGCCACGTCGGGCAGTCCGGGTCGGAGCCGCAGGCGCCGAAGCGGATCCCGCAGGTGTTCGTCGCGAGGTCGCAGGCCTGCCAGAGCTTGCAGTCGAGGTCCTGCCCGCAGCGCCCCGGATCCGGGATGCAGCGGTTCACGCCCGCGGGGCAGCGCTGCCACGCCGCGCAGTCCGCCTCGCCGCTGCAGCGCCCCGGGAGCGGCACGCACGCGTGGCCGGTGCAGCTGTTCCAGGAGCCACAGTCGGCGTTGCCGAGGCAGGCGCCGGCCGCGAGGGCGCACCGGCCGCTCGAGCAGGAGGCCCACGCGGCGCAGTCCCGCTCCACCTTGCAGAGCGCGCCCACGTCGCCGGCGTTCAGGTCCGCGACGCAGAGGTCGCCGGAGCAGTGCTGGCCGGCGAGGCAGTCGGGGTCGCGGCTGCAGCGGCCTCCCGGCTCGAGCTGGCAGGCGGCGAGGAGCAGGATGGGGACGAGCGCGAGGAGTCGGCGGTTCATGGGGCGATCATCCTCGCTAGAACCGGCCGGACACGCCGACGCTGGCGCCGCCGTGCTCGGGGGAGAGCGTGGGCGCGAAGGTCCACATCGCGGTGCCGGTGGCGGCCGCGACGCCCCCCGCGACGAGCAGCACCTTCGTCGCGGTGCCGAGCCGATCGACCCGGTCGTATCCCGCCTGGTCGGACCAGCCGAGGGCCGCGCTGCGGTACTTCTCGTCGAGCACGTCCGCCTCTCGCTTGCCGAAGTAGGCGGTCACGGCGCTGGCCGCGACGAGCACCGCGGCAGTGCCGACGAGGCCCTTGCCCGCGGGCCGCATCCACGCGCCCGGCGGCGGGCCGGCCTCGGGCTTGAGCGCGAGCTGCGCGGTGGCCGCCGCCGAGGCCTTCATGGGCTTGGCGCGCGCCGGGGTCGGACCGGCGGCGATGGCGGGCGCGCCGGAGAGGACGAGCGCCTCGAGGTCCAGGAGCGCCTTGGCGACCGGCTCGGCGTTGGAGACGAACGCGTCCACGCCGACGCGGACCGGGCCGAAGGCCCTCCCCGTCCCGTCCACCGCCTGGAGCGAGAAGACGAGCACGCCGCCGGACTCGCGCGCGCTGCCGGTCACCACGACGCCCTCGCCCGCGAGACGGCCGAGGCACTCGGGCGCGGGGCGGAGGCCGCAGATGCGGCCGACGGTGAGCTTCTTGGCCGCGACGAACGCGCGGGTCCGCCCGGGGAGGCGCAGGAAGGCGGACTCGACGAGCGCGCGCGCGTCGGCGGAGCCGTCGACGGGGTAAAGCTGCACGGGGACGCTCTGCGCCGCCGCGGGGACGCCGCAGACGAGCGCCAGCGCCGCCACGGCAGCGCGCACGCGCACCCGGTCTCGCTCCCGCATCGTGACCCCTCCCGTCCGCGAGCCTCACGGACGCGGGGACTGTACCAAACGGGCAGGCGGGCGAGCGACTTGCCGGCCGGTGGGACGGCGCGCCGCACCGCCCTTCTCCGCCGATGTGCGCGGGAGTGGTCCCCCGGCGCCGGGCCGGCGTCAGCCGACGACCGGGAGGACCCCCGGCTTCAGCTCGGGGTGGTCGGCGCAGGCGAGGCCGCAGGCGCGGCAGGTCTCCACCGCGCACTTGGGCGTGAGCCTCGAGCCCACGCCGCGGCGGAGCTCGCGGGCGAGGAAGGTCTTCGTGAGCCCCTGGTCGAGGAAGTCCCACGGCAGCCGCTCGTCCACACCCGCCTCGCGGAGCACGAAGAAGTCGGGATCGTGCGGCCAGCGGCGGAGGGCCTTGCGCAGGTCGCCGCCCTCCTCGCGGTGGGCGAGCTCGAGGAGGTCCGCGCAGCGCCGGTCGCCGCGAGACATGAGCGTCTGGACGTAGGCCTCGCGCGGGCTGAAGAACTCGACGTCGATCCCCTTCGGCCGGAGCGTCTTCTCGAGGAGGCGCCGCTTCTCCTCCAGGCAGCCGCGCTCGTGCATGGGCAGCCACTGGAACGGCGTCCACGGCTTCGGCACGAACGGGTTCACCGAGAGCGAGATGCGGCCCATGCGCCCGCGCTTGCGCGCCCAGGGGAGCATCACCTCCTCGCGGATCCGGACCGCGATGCGCGCCATGCCGAGGACGTCCTCGTCCGTCTCGGTCGGCAGGCCGCACATGAAGTACATCTTCACGTGCTGCATGCCCTGCCCGAGGGCGTGCTCCGCGGCGCGCACGATCTGGTCGTCGGTGAAGTCCTTGTTGATGACGCGCCGCATCCGCTCGGTGCCCGCCTCGGGCGCGATCGTGATCGACCGCTCGCCGCCCGCCGCCATCCGCCCGGACAGCTCCGGCGTGATCGCGTCCACGCGGAGGGACGAGGGGCTGAAGGTCCCGCCGAGCTCGCCGATGTAGCAGGTGAGCGGGTCGAGCCCGGTGTAGTCGGACGTGTCGGGGCCGACGAGGCCGAGCCGGAGCCCGCGCTCGACGCCCTTGCGCGCCTCGGCGCGCAGGGTCTCGAGGTCCACCTCGCGGTAAGGGCGCTGGACGAACCCCGCCGCGCAGAACCGGCAGCCCCACAGGCAGCCGCGCGCGACCTCGGTGAGGAACAGGTCGCCGAACTGCGCGTCGGGCGAGTCGACGACGCGCGAGGTGGGCTTGCCCCGCAGGTCAGGGACGTAGGCGCGGAGGACGCGCTCGGGGGCGCCGCCGCGCGGGGCGAAGCGCGTCACCCACGCACCCTGCGGATCGCGGGTGTCGGAGTACGCCACGTCGTAGAGCGCCGGGACGTACGACCCGGCGCGCGCGGCGAGGCGCCGGAGCAGCGCGTCTCGCGGCAGGCCGGCGGCGACCGCCTCGCGGGCGAGCGCGAGGAACGGCGGGACGAGCTCCTCGCCCTCGCCGACGAGGAAGGCGTCGAAGAAGGGCGCGACCGGCTCGGGGTTGATCTGGACGGCGATGCCCCCCGCGACCACGAGCGGGAAGCCCTCCCCGCGGTCCTCGCTCCGCAGCGGCAGGCCGGATCGGTCGAGGAGCTCGAGGACGTGGCCGTAGTCCTCCTCGAACGAGAGCGAGAAGGCCACGACGTCGAAGTCGCGGAGCGGCCGCCCGGACTCGACCGTGCGCGGCTCCTCCCCCACCGTCTCCGGCAGGAACGCGCGCTCGCAGAGGGTCCGCGGATCGTCGTTCAGGAGGCGGTAGACCGCGTGGAGCCCGAGGTTCGCCATCCCGAGGCGGTAGGCGTTCGGGTAGACGAGGGCCACGCCGAGCTTCCCGCCCGGCTCCTTGCGGATCGCTCCCCGCTCCATCGGCGCGCGCACGTGTTCCAAGGCCGTCCTCTGTAAGGAGAGCACGGACGGGCCGCACCCTCAAACGGCCCAGGATCCCCCGCGAGCGGGCGAGCGCCGCCCCGGCGTGGGTCCGCGGCGCGGGCGCTATGCGGGCGCCTTCGCGCGAGGTCGCGGCTCCCGGGCACGGTCCTTCACGCTGCGTCATGGCGCGCAGGTGCCCCGGCGCCCGCTTGCCGGGCCGGGCGGCGCGGGGTACAGAGATCCGGTCCTCACCTCCCCGCGGGAGCTCCGATGCGCGCTCGACCGATCCCCCTCCTCGCCGCGCTCGCGGCCGCCGCCGCGATCTCCGCCTGCGCCGCCCGCTCCCAGAGCCGCCCCGGCGCGGCCGCAGCCGGCGCGCCCGCGACGTCCACGGCGCCCGCCAGCGCCGACGATCCGAAGGCCGTCCTGCCCGGCGTCGATCTGGAGGGGCTCTCGCCCGAGCAGCAGCGGGCGGTGGCCGAGTTCGCGCTCGACGAGTTCTGCTACTGCGGCTGCCCGCACACCGTGTCGAGCTGCCTCCACGAGCACGAGAGCTGCGCCCACGCCCCGCGGATGGCGAGCCAGGCCGTCCGGCTCGCGCGCGGCGGCGCCACCAAGGCGGACATCCTCCGCCAGGTGACCGCCTACTACGCGGCGTTCGACCGGCGCGCGAAGCTCACCGTCGCGGACTTCGGCCCGGCGCTCGGGGAGTCCACCGCGCCCATCGCCCTGGTCGAGTTCTCCGACTTCACCTGCCCCTACTGCCGCGCGGTCCGCCCGCAGCTCGAGGCGTTCGTCGAGCGGCACGCCGGCCGCGTGAAGCTCTTCTACAAGCCGTACCCCATCGAGAGCCACCCGTACGCCGCCGAGGCGGCGCAGGCGGGCGAGTGGGCCCGCGAGAAGGGCCTGTTCTGGCCGATGCACGACCGGATCTTCGGGGCGGAGCACGCCCTCGACGTCGACGGCCTCGCCGATCAGGCCAGCGCGCTCGGCGGCGACGCGGAAGACCTGCGCGCGGCCATCGCCGACGGCCGCTACCGCGCACGGATCGAGGCGTCGCAGGCGGAGGCGCGCGACGCCGGCCTGAGGGGCACGCCCACGGTCTTCATGAACGGCCGCCTCCTCACGGATCTGTCCGAGGAAGGGCTCGAGCAGTCCCTCCGCGACGAGGAGGAGTGGTTGCAGCACCGCGGCTGGGCGCACGACTAGCGGACCCGCTCATGCCCCTCGTCTTCGACCTCGACGCGCACGGCCGGCTCGTCGCGCACTCCGACGACACCCGCCGCGCCCTCGCCGACCGCGCCGGCCGGTTCCTGCTCCTGCCCGCGGCGCCGGATCTCCTGGTCGCGCGCCGCACGCCCGCCGCGGGCGGCCCGGCCGCGCAGCCGCGCTGCATCCTCGCGGGCGACCTCTCCGGCTTCCCCATCGGCGACTTCGTCGCCTTCATCCACCAGTCGCGCCTCTCGGGCGTCCTCACCGTCGCGTCGAGCGGCGCGGAGCGCTCGGTCGCGTTCAAGGACGGGGAGGTGCGCGGGGCGCAGTCGACCGCGCCGGGCGAGCGGATCGGCGAGGTCGCGGTGCGGCTCGGCTACGCCACCGAGGCCCAGATCGCGAAGGCGGCCGCGGGCGGCCGCCCGCTCGGTAAGGCGCTCGTCGAGCTCGGGTTCGTGTCGGCGAGCGATCTGTGGAAGTGCTTCCACGAGCAGGTGACCGAGGTCTTCCACGCGATCCTGCTCACGCCGTCCGGCACCTTCTTCCTCGTCGACGAGGACGACCCGGAGCGTCCGGGCGCCGCGCTGTCCGTGAACACGCAGTCGCTCCTCATGGACGGCATCCGGCGCATCGACGAGCTGAGCCTCTTCCGCGCGCGCATCCCCGGGCCCCACGCGTTCCTCCGGCGCCGCGAGCCCCGCCGGCCCATCACGCTGAAGCCGCTCGAGCAGACGCTCCTCGGGCTCGTGGACGGGCGGCGCACGGTCGGGGAGATCGCGACCGCCGCGCACGCGAGCGAGTTCGACGCGACGAAGATCCTCTACCACCTCGCCGAGGCCGGCTACGTGGAGACGGTCGCCGAGCCCGCGGCGAACGTCGACCCCGCGGCGCGCCTGGAGGCGCTCGCGGAGGGGATGAACGACCTCCTCCGCGCGACGGTGGCGGCGGTGCCCGCCCCGGGCCGCGCCGCGCTGCTCGAGTCGGTGCGGGGCTACCTCGCCGACACCGCCGGCCCGTTCGCGCCGCTCTGGGCTCGCCTCGGGCCCGCCGCCGACGGCGCGCTCGAGGGCGAGGCCCTGCTCGGCAACCTGGGCGCGCTCCCCGCCGGCGTCGTCGCCGGGCTCGCGCCGGGCGGCGAGCGCACCACCCTCCTCCTCCACGCCCTCCGGGAGCTGCTCTTCTTCTACCTGTACCTCGCGGGCGAGCGGATCGACCGGGCCACCGACGACGCGCTCGGCGAGACCGTGAAGCGCAAGCTCTGGCAGCTCGAGGAGCTCGCGTGACCGACACGCCGCTCGTCACCGCGGAGCTGCCCGGCTCGGGCGGCGCGCTCCGCCGCGCGCCCGAGGACTTCCGCGTCGACGAGGTCCCCGCCTACCTCCCGTCCGGCGCCGGCCCGCACCTCTACGTCCGCGTCGAGAAGCGCGGCCGCACGACCCGCGACGCGCTCCGCGCGCTCGCGCGCGCGCTCGGCGTGCCGGAGCGGGACGCCGGCTACGCGGGGCTCAAGGACAAGGACGCGGTCACGACGCAGTGGCTGTCGTTCCCGGTGGCGCGCGACCCCGACCCGCGCGCGCTCGAGTCGGACGGGCTCCGGGTGCTGGAGATGTCCCGCCACGCGAACAAGCTCCGGGCCGGGCACGTCCGCGCGAACCGCTTCCAGCTCGCGGTCCGCGGCGGCGACCTCGCGCGCGCGCAGGGAGCCGCGGCCGCGCTCGCGGCGCGGGGGCTCGCGAACTTCTTCGGGCCGCAGCGGTTCGGGACGGAGGGCCGGAACGCGGCGGTGGGCCGCGCCCTCCTCCTCGGCGACGGCTCGCCCGAGGCGCGCCGCGCCGCGCGCGATCGCTTCATGCGCCGGCTCTCGATCTCGGCCTACCAGGCGCTGCTCTTCAACCGCTGGCTCGCGGAGCGGATGGCGGACGGCCTGTTCGCGACCGCCATCGCGGGCGACGTCCTGAAGAAGCTCGACACCGGCGGGCTCTTCAACTGCGCCGACCCCGCGGTGGACGGCCCTCGCGTCGAGCGCTTCGAGATCTCTCCCGCGGGGCCGATGTTCGGCCACAAGCTGCGGGCCGCCGAGGGCGAGGCGCTCGGGCGCGAGGAGCGGCTCCTCGCCGCGGAGGGCATCACGCTCCAGGACTTCGCGCGCGGCGGCGGCGAGGCGGAGGGGACGCGCCGGGCGGCGCGGCTGCGGGTCGACGTCTCCCTCGCGCCGCTCGACGACGGCTACCTCGCGACGTTCGAGCTGCCGAAGGGCTCCTACGCGACGGTGGTCATGCGCGAGCTCATGAAGGCGGAGGCGGAGCTGCCCGAGGCGGACGAGGACTGACGGTGGTTCGACGAGCTCGGCACGAGCGGAGCGGACACCGCTCGCCCTGAGCCTGTCGTAGGCGAGCCGTGGGCGGGTCGACTCGCCCGATCAGCGCCACGAGAAGCACCGCCCGCTCGGGGCCGATCCCTGCCGCGCGGCGCGCGCCGGCGGCCGGCGGCGGGCGCTGCCGCCGCTGCCGCCCCGCGTGAGGCCCCGCGCGCGCTACTCCAGCGCGACGATCCGGAACTCCGTGCGCCGGTTGCGCGCGCGGCCGGTCACGGTCTTGTTCGAGGCGATCGGCTTCGTCGGACCGTACCCGACCGCCTCGATGCGCTCGGGCGAGATGCCCTTCGAGATGAGGTAGTCGAGCACCGCCTCGGCGCGGCGCTGGCTGAGCCGCATGTTCGCGGCCTCGGTCCCGACCGCGTCGGTGTGGCCCTCGATCGAGATGCGCATCTTCGAGAAGTCGCGGAGCACCTGGACGACCTGGTTCAGGAGCGGGAACGAGTCGGGCAGCACGCGGAACTTCGCGGTCGCGAAGTGCACCTGCTGCTTGATGTCGATCTTCTCGCGCCGCACCTCGACGAGCGTGTACTTCTTCGGGCAGCCGTCGGGCGGCGGCCCGAACTGCGCGGGGCACTTGTCGAGCCGGTCCGCCAGCCCGTCGCCGTCCGCGTCCGCGTCGGGGCAGCCGCCGTTCTCCTTCGTGCCGGCCTTCTGCGGGCACTTGTCCTCGGCGTCGGCGATCCCGTCGGAGTCGGAGTCGGGACAGCCGGCGAGCACCTTCAGGCCCGCGACGTCGGGGCACGCGTCGGCGGGGTCCGTGACGCCGTCGCCGTCCCGGTCCTTCACCGGGCAGCCGCGCGCCTCGATGGGGCCCGGCTCGAGGGGGCACGCGTCCGCCTTGTCGACGATGCCGTCGCCGTCGTTGTCGGCGTCGGGGCAGCCGTCCTCGTCCTGGAACCCGTCGCGATCCTCGGGATCGAGCGGGCAGCGGTCGATGTCGTCGGGCACCCCGTCGGAGTCCGAGTCCTTCGCCACGGGGCAGCCCTGCGACGCCTTCGGGCCGGGCTGCGCCGGGCACGCGTCGTCCGCGTCGAGCACGCCGTCTCCGTCCGCGTCGGGGCAGCCGCCCGTCTCCGGACGCCCGGGGAGCTCGGGGCAGCGGTCGTCGACGTCCGGCACGCCGTCCTTGTCCGTGTCGGTCTTCTCGATCCGGACCGCCGGCTTCTCGTCGCGCTTCGCGATCGTGACCTGCGTCGGGCCGCAGCCGCGGGAGAGCTCGAGCGCGCGCTTCACGCTCGCCTCGGAGGCGTCGAGGTGCTCGCGCGCGCGCGCGCCGTGGCCGGTCGCGGTCTCCCGCTCCGCGAACTCCACGTTCGCCTCGGCGAGCGCGAGGTCCCGCGGCGCGCACTGCAGCGCCCCGGAGGCGCGGGCCTTCGCGATGTCCGCGCGGGCGACCTCGGCGTCCGCGCGCAGCTTGCCGCCCGCCGCGCACCCGGTCGCGAGCGCCAGGACGAGCCCCGCTGCCACCCGGCGGCTCACAGCGACTCCTCCGACCGGTTGGTCGCCGCGGACGCCTTCTCGCGCGCCGCGCGCGCGAGGTCGCGCGCCCGCTCCGCGTAGTCCGCGGACACCTCGTACTGGGCGCGCCCGGCCGCCTCCCGCGCCTTGTGCAGGTAGGTCTCGGCCCCCGTGTACTCGTAGGTCGCGGTCTTCGGGGCGCCCGCGGCGCGGGCAGCCTCGACGGCGACGTCGGCGTCGATGAGGGAAGCGGTCGACTGCACCGGACCGCAGGCGCAGAGGCCTGCGAACGCCAGGACGGCGGGGAGGAGCCGCACGGGTGGAACCCCTTTCGCGAAGGCCGAGCGACGCTACCCGCGGGGGGCAGGCGAGTCAAGGAAGGGTCCCCCGGACCGCCGGCCTCCGGGCGCGCGGGCGAGCCCGGCCGGGAGGCGCGGCCCTAACTTGCCGGCGAGGGAGGAGAACATGGGAATTCTGGCGTGGATCGTTTTCGGCTTCATCATCGGCCTGCTCGCGCGCGCGGTGGTCCCGGGCAAGCAGGGGATGGGGCTCGTGATGACGACGCTGCTCGGCATCGCGGGCTCGCTCATCGGCGGCATCGTCGCGTCGGCGCTCACGGGCGGCAACAGCACCGGGTTCCACCCGAGCGGCTTCATCGGAAGCCTCATCGGCGCGGTGGTGCTGCTCCTCATCGCCGGGTTCGCGACGCGCCCGCGCCGGCGCGTGGCGTAGCGGCGCTCGTGCGCGGCGCGTCCCCGAGGCGAGGGGGGCGCGCCGCGGAAGGTTCACGGACAGGCTGGCGGCGGTGTGGCCGGCTGGCACGTGTCGCCCAGCGCGAATCCGGTGCCGATGTAGCCAGGTGGATCCGGGGCCCAGTAGTTGTTCGATGCGTCGACGGTCGCGTACGGAGACACATACACCGCCGCGGCGCCCACCCTCGTGCGGAAGAAGTTGCTCGAGGCGCCACACGCGTCGGGCGCGAGATCCACCGCGCCGACGACGTAGATGCCCACCTGATCCCCACCATTGCACGCGACGGTGTTGCCGCTGAAGGAGAGCAGCGGGAGCAGCTGGTTCACGATCACGCCGCCGGCACTGCGTCCCGAGGCGTAGCGCGAGCCTTGGGCGGTCGCCTTGTTCCCACTGAGCTCGCTGTCAGCCACCGACACCGCGGATCCGGGCGGGAGCGCGTCCATCCGCAGAGCGGTTCCGTCGTTGTTCGTCACGCGCACGCGCGCAGCGTCGAGGACGATCGGCGTCTCCTTGCCGACGAGCGCGATCCCGTTTCCGATGTTCGCGTCGATCTCGAGCGTCTCGCTGGTGAATCCCACCAGAAGCTGGTGAACGGCGTCCTGCGGCCCATGAAGCGTCACGCGCCCGCCGCGGACCTCGAGTCCCACGCCGCTCTCCCTGAAGCCTCCTCCGATGACCTCGACCGGCGCCTCCGCGGCAGCGTCGACCAGCAGCGCCGCTTCGGCCGCCTTCCGAACCTGGGTCCCCTCGAGAACCGCGCCGCACGCTCCTCCGACGCGAATTCCGTTCGTGAGCTGTCCGGCGCCCGAAACCGCGACGTCTTTCAGCGAGGGCTTCCCCGTCTCACCACAGGAGGTCGCGACGGCAATCCCCGTGGATGAGACGTTCTCCACGTCGAGTCCTTCGATGGCTCCCTGCAGGTCGACGCCGATCGCGGCACCCGATTCCAGACGCAGCACCGCATGGGCCGCGGGCGCGTCCGGGCCGGACAGCCTCACGGTCGTCGGCACCGAGAGCGGTAGGACCTCGCTCGTCTCGGCGACGCCGAACGTCCCGTACGCTCGCGCGATCGCGCCGGCTCCGTGAGCCGCGGCAGCCGCCACCGCGTCGCCGAGCCGCCCGAAGCGGCAGGCCGGCGGAGACGAGACGCCCGTCGGGTACGGAGCGGCGTCGACCGTCCTCGATCCTGCCGGATCAGCCGCGAACTCCGGACCGCCGTTCGCCGGACACTCGCAGCTCGGCGCGCCGCTCTTCTCCCCGCACACGAGGCCCTCGGCGCACGTGGTCCGCGTCACCCACGCGCCGCACACGGGATCCCCTGTGGCGTCGCACTGCTGGATCTTGCCGGGCTCGCCTGGCGCCGTCGCCCCAGGCTGGAGGGGCTTGCAGCGGACCGCGTCCGGCGTGCAGAGCGCGCAGGAAGACGCGGCGGCGCGCTTGCTGCACCTCTGGTCGAGCCCGCAGCCCTGGCCTCCGGGACAGTCCTCGGTGGCCTGGCCGAGGCCGCGGCACGGCGCGCCCTCCACGTCGACCTGGCAGGCCGCGAGCGCGAGGAGGACGAGCGGGAGGAGGCGGCGCATCAGAACTTCTTCTCCACGAAGAACAGGGTGACGCTGGCCGCGGCGGCGCTGCCCGCCACGACGAACATCGTGTTGGCGCGGTGCGCGCGCGAGGTGGCGTCCGAGACGTGACCGGTCGCGACGGCCCCGTTCGCCTGGCTCATGCCGTCGATGGCGGACTCCGCCTGCCGCGCGGACCAGCCGAAGTAGCCGCCCGTCGCGGCGGCGGCCACCGCCGTGCCCGCCGCGATCCACGTGTAGATCCGCCGCTTCTCCCGCGGCTGCGCAGCTGCGGCGCTGGCACCCACGCCGAGGGACGGCCTGCGCGCGGCGGTCCGGGCGGCCTCGGGCCGCGCCGCCAGATCCGGCGCCGGGGTCGTCTTGGCGGGGGGCGGAGCGGGCTCGGCGGGCGAGACGCTCTTCGCCGCGGCGGGCGGCGGCGGCTGGGCGGGGCGGAGCTGCACGTCCACCACCTGGGCCGCGCCGGCGCTCATCGCGATCTCCTGCTCGAGCCGCTCGTGCCCGGCGAGCGCGAGCGCCACGTCGTAGCTACCCGGCGGCAGCACGAGGTGGAAGGGGGTCACGCCGCGGACGCGGCCGTCGATGCGGACCTCGGCGCCGGGCGGGTCGGAGTACACGATGAGCGGCTGCGCCCCCGTCGCGGCGAGCCGCTCCTCGAGCTTCTTCACCGCGGCGCGCACCACGGCGCGGTCGTTCGCGTCGGGCGCCTCGCGCAGGTAGTCGTTGTAGCTGCGGATCGCCGCCGGCCACTCGCCGAGCCGCTCGCGGCACTGCGCGATGTTGTAGTGGATCGCCCCGGCGGGCTTCAGCCGGTACGCCTCCTCGAACTGGGCGATGGCCTCGCGATATTGCCGGGCGCGGTACAGCTCGGCGCCCTTGCGGAACCGGGCCTTCGCGTCGGCGACCTCGTCCGCGCGGCCGGCGGCCGGCGGGGCGAGCACCGCGAGCAGGAGCAGGATGGCGAGGAGGCGGCGGATCATTGGAAGGGGTCCGGCTTCAGGTCCTTGCCCTCGGCGGCGTAGGGATCCTTCACGTCACCCGGTGCCGGGCGAGCGCGCGCGCGGAGGCGGACGGGGACCGGCGCGGCGCCGCGCTCGGGCAGGAGCTCCGCCGCGGGGGTCACGGCGAGCGATCCTTGAACGCGCGCGCGGTCAGCGGAGTCCAGGGGAGCCGAGACGGTCGAGGGCGATGGCGGGGTAGAGGTCGCGGTCGCGGTCGGGGTCGGGGTCGAGGTCGCGATCGCGGTCGGGATCCCTCGCCTCCCCTCCCCCATCAGCCACCACCCTCCCGCCAGCGCGACGCCGAGCACCGCCACCACGCCTACCGCCGCGAGGGTCCTCGTCCGGCGGAGTCGTGGGGCGGGCGAGCGGACCTCCGCCCCGGTGAGGGCAAGGGTCCCGCCTCGCGAGCGGCTCGCGCCGCGAGGTCGGCCTGGGGGGCGGAGCGGGCCGTCGGACCGCGCGGTCCCGATCGCGTGCCGGAGGCTGCTCGCAGTCGCGAGCGCCCCGCGCAGCCGCGCGATCTCCGCGGCGAAGGCGGCCATCGTCGGGTGCCGGTCCTCCGGCCGCTTCGCGAGCGCGCGCAGGACGAGGGCATCGACCTCGGGCGGCACGGCCGAGTTGCGCCGGCTCGGCGGATCCGCGAGCTGGGTCTGCGCGGCGACGAGCGTCGCGATCTCGGTGGGCGCCTCGATGGGCAGCGCGCCGGTGAGCATCTCGAAGGCGAGCACGCCGACGGCGTACACGTCGGCGCGGTGATCCACCGCCCCGCCCGTCGCCTGCTCCGGCGCCATGTACTCCGGCGTGCCGATGATCGCGCCGGCACGCGTCAGCCGCTCGCAGCCGGGCGCCGCCGGCACGTGGGAGATGCCGAAGTCGAGCACCTTGACCTGCTCGTCGCTCGTGCCCGCGCGACGCACCACGAACACGTTCTCGGGCTTCACGTCGCGGTGGACCACCCCGCGGGCGTGCGCCGCGCCGAGCGCGCGGCAGACCTGCTCGAGGAGGGCGAGCGCGCGCTCGACGGGGAGCGGCCCTTCCTCGCGGAGGATCGCGCCGAGGCTCCGGCCGTCGAGCGCCTCCATCACGTAGTAGAGCGCGCCCTCGTCCTCGCCGCCGAAGTCGACGACATCGACCACGTTCTCCTGGCCGATGCGGCTCGCGGCGATCGCCTCGTTGCGGAAGCGTTCGGCGAGCTCCGGATCGCCGCCGAGATCCGCCCGCAGGACCTTCAGGGCGAACCGGCGCTGCAGCACCGTGTGCTCGCACAGGTAGACCGTCCCCATGCCCCCTTCGCCGAGGCGGGATAGCACGCGATATCGATTTCCGAGGACGCGCCCGAGCATCCGTTCCGGCGCCGCTCCGGACGGGTCGCGCTCCCGGGGTCCCTCTGGTGGGCGCGAGGCGGCCATGACGCGTTCACGGGTAGGGTATCATGGAAGCGGCGGGCCGGAAGTTCGGCGCCGGGGGAGCGGCCTTGTCCGAGATCGTCGTGATGAACGGGGTCTGCGCGGGGACCGTCTTCGTGCTCCCCGACATCCCGACCGTCCTCGGCCGCTCGCCCGAGTCGCACCTCCAGATCGGCGACCCCTGGATCTCGAGCATGCACGCCATGTTCGAGCGCCGCGGCGAGGAGGTCTGGGTGATCGACCTCGAGAGCCGCAACGGCACCTTCGTCGGCGAGGAGCGCGTCGGCGAGGCGCGGCTCGACGACGGCGCGGTGGTCCGCTTCGGGCGCACCGAGATCCGCTTCACGGCGCGGGCCGGCCGGGGGGCGCCGGCGCGCACTCCGCGCGAGGAGCGCATCCGTCCCGACGCGCAGCGCGACACCATCCGCTCGGAGGGGACGATCTCGGCTCGGGTGCTGGCGGCGCGCGAGCCCGTGGCCCACGAGCCCGCAGTCGACCCGCACACGCTCGCCGTGCGGCCGGTCGTCGTGCTCCGGATGTCGCTCCACGCCGTGCGCATCGCCTCCTCGCCCGACGTCGCGGGCCGGGTCCGCGCGGCCGTCGACGCCGCCGCGAGGGCGGCGCTGAACGAGGGCGCGATGGTCGGGAGGCTCGCGTCGGTCGGGGTGCTCGCGCTCTTCGGCGTGACCTCACCGCGGGCCGACGACGCCGCCCGCGCCGTGCAGGCGGCGCGCACCGCCCGCGGCGCGGTGCGCCGGCTCGGCGGCATCGACCTCCGCGCCGCCGTGGACGCGGGACCGCTGCTCGCCGGCAACGCCATGGGGCCGACCGGCGCGGACATCGCGGCGCTCGGCGCGGCGGCGGACCGCTGCGAGCGGCTCGCCGCCCTGGCGCTACCCGGCGAGATCCTGCTCGGCCCGGGCGCGGCGGGAGCCGCCGGCGAGGGCGTGACGCAGCGCGAGCTCGACGGCGCCGCCGTCGAGGTCGTGCGGGACGATTGAACGGGGGCTGCGCCCCCGCCCCGAAGACGGCTGAGCGACTGCCGTTCTTGCATTGTGTGCCGTTTCGGCAGTAGAAGGTCCTCTCCATGCCAGAGCTCACTCGTCCCGGCGCCGGGAGCGCCTGTCTCGTCGTGGCGCCCGTGGGTGCGCCGGGGCTCGTGGACGTCCTCGCGCACGCCGGCTTCACGGTGGTCGCGGCGACGTCCGAGCGCGACGCGCTCGACGCGCTCGAGCAGACGCCGTTCGCGGCGGTGTACGTCTCCCAGTCCCTCGGCCTCCCGGCCCTCGCGCGCGTGGTCGCCGCCGGCGGGCAGCGGCTCGGCGAGGCGCCGATCATCGTGCTCGGCAGCTCCGGGACGGTCCAGGAGGCGGTCGACGCCATGCAGCTCGGGGCCACGGACTACGTCGCCCCGCCGTTCGACCCCGACGCCGTGCTCCGGCGCCTCGGCCGCGCGCTCGAGCGCTCCGTGCCGCCGCGCCGCGAGCCGTTCCCCGCCGGGCTCCTCGGCGTCGTGGGCACCTCTGCGGCGATGCGGCGGCTGCACGACTCCATCGACAAAATCTCGCGCTACAAGAGCAACGTCCTCCTCCTCGGCGAGAGCGGCACTGGCAAGGAGATCATCGCGCGGGCGCTCCACGAGCGCGGCCCGCGCCGCCAGCACCTCTTCGTCCCCGTGAACTGCGCCACGCTCGGGCGCGACATCCTCGAGAACGAGCTCTTCGGGCACGAGCGAGGGGCGTTCACCGGCGCGAACGAGCGCAAGAAGGGGCTGTTCGAGCTCGCCGACGGCGGCACCTTCTTCCTCGACGAGATCGCCGAGATGGATCTCTCGACGCAGGCGAAGCTCCTGCGCGTCCTGGAGCGCAGCGAGTTCCGGCGCGTCGGCGGCACCGCCAAGGTGAAGGTGGATCTCTCCATCATCGCGGCGACGAACCGCGATCTCGAGGAGGCGATCGCCGCCGGCCGGTTCCGCGAGGACCTCTACTACCGCCTCAAGGTCGTGACGCTCGTGGTCCCGCCCCTGCGCGATCGGCGCGAGGACATCCCCCCGCTCGTGGACGCGTTCATCGCGGACTTCAACCGCCGCACGGGCGGGCGCATCGCGGGGGTCGACCCCGAGGCCCTCGAGTGGCTCGTCGGCTGCGACTGGCCGGGCAACGTCCGCGAGCTCCGGAACGCGGTCGAGGGCGCGTGCGTGCTCGCGCCCGGCGAGGTGGTGAAGCTCGCCGACCTGGCGGAGCGCGTCGAGCGCCGCGAGCGCCGCCCCGCGGCCCGCGCGCCCGCGCCCGCGCGCGCCGCCCCCGAGCCGGCCGCGGCCGTGCCGGGAGCCTCGACGGACGGGGCAGCGCCGGGTGGCGCGCCGCTCCCCATCGGCGGCACCATCGTGATCCCCATCGGCTGCACGCTCGCCGAGGCCGAGCGCCGCATCGTCCTCGCGAACCTCCGCCATTTCCGGACCCGCGCCCGCGCCGCGCGGGCGCTCGGCGTCGGCCTGCGCACGCTCTACACGAAGCTCGCCGCGTGGTCGAAAGACGGGGAGGATGCCGAAACGGCATGATCCCTGGGCGGCCGCCCCGGAGATCCGCCCGGAACCGGGCGGATCTCGCGGAGATCGGGGCTGGCGCGCTTCCTGCTCTCGTCGGGGGCGTGTCCTCGAGAGCGCCGCCCTCCGTCCTCGTGCTCGCCCGTCCCGGGCCGGAGAGCGACGACCTGTTCGCCGACCTCTCGCAGCGGGAGGACGTCTGCCTGCTGCGCGTCGCGACCGCGGCAGCGGCGAACGTGGCCATCGGGGAGCTCGCGGTCGCGCTCGTCATCGCGTGCCCGCAGATTCCGCCCCACGCGATCGACTCGGTCCTCGCCCAGCTCGACGCGCTCCGCCCGGGGACGCCGGTGCTCGCCATCCGCACGCGCCAGGCGCAGGAGCCGGCCGCGTGGGGCGAGCGGGGCGTGGCGGTGCTGCGCCTGCCGCTCCTCGCCGGCGTCCTGTCGCGGGCGGTGGACGTCGTCCTCGGCATGACGGGCAAGCTCTAGGAAGGAACGGCAAGAGAAGATGCAGCTCACGACGCGCGACGCTTCCCGCCTCCTCGGCGTCTCGGACTCGACGCTCCACCGCTGGCTCAAGAGCGGCGAGCTCCCCTCCACCCGCGTGAACGACCAGTACCGGCTGAACCGGATCGACCTCCTGGAGTTCGCCGCCGCGCGGAACCTGGCCATCTCCGCCGAGCTGCTCGCGGAGCTCGAGACGGAGGCGCCGGAGCTGCCGAGCCTCGCCGACGCGCTCCGGGCCGGCGGGGTCCACCGCGGCCTCTCCGGCACGGACAAGCCGGCCATCCTGCGGGAGGTCGTCGAGCGGCTGCCGCTCCCGCGCCCCGCCGATCGGGAGCTGCTCCACCGCGTCCTCCTGGCCCGCGAGGCGCTCGGCTCGACCGGCCTCGGCAACGGCATCGCGATCCCGCACGCCCGGAACCCCATCGTCCTCCGCATCGCGCGGCCGGAGGTGGCGATCTGCTACCTCGACACGCCCGTCGAGTTCGGGGCCATCGACGGCAAGCCCGTGCACACGCTCGTGACCCTCGTGACCCCGTCCACCCGCGTGCACCTGCACCTGCTCGCCGTCGTCGCCGCCGCGCTGCACGACCCCGCGGTGCTCGCGAGGCTCGAGGCGCGCGCCGGCGCCGAGGAGCTGCTCCCCGAGATCTCCCGGGTCGAGGCGGCCATCGCCGCGCAGCGCGCCGGGAGCGCCCGGTGAGCCTCTTCCTCGCCGCGCTCGTCGTCCTCGTGGCGGGTGGCGCCGCCGCGCTCGCCGCCTCCGCTCGCCCCACCGCCGCGCTCGCCATCGGCAGCGCGAGCGCCGCCGCGGGCTCCGCGATGGGGCTCCTCGCCGCCTTCCCCGCGCTCCGCGCGCCTCCGTCCGCCTGGGAGCTCGCCTGGGCGGTGCCGAACGGCGCGATCGCGCTCGGGCTCGATCCGCTCTCCGCGGTCTTCGCCGTCGCGGTGTTCGCGCTCGGCCTCGCCGCGGCCGTGTTCGGGGCGGGCTACATGCGCGCCCACCTCGCGCGGCGCTCGCTCGGCGCGTTCCTGTTCTTCTTCAACGTCCTCCTCGCCTCGATGGCGGTGCTCGTGGCCGCCCGCCAGGCGCTCCTGTTCATCGTCGCGTGGGAGACGATGACCGTCTCGTCGTTCCTGCTCGTCGGCCTCGAGCACGAGGCGGGGGCGGTGCGGATGGCGACGCGGACGTACCTCGTCGCGTCCCACCTCGGGGCCGCGTTCCTCTTCGGGCTGTTCCTCACGCTCGGTCACGCCGCCGGGTCGCTGAGGTTCGAGGCGTTCGAGGCCCTGCGCGCCGGCTCCGCGGTCCCGGCGACGCTGCTGTTCGTCTTCGCCCTCGTGGGCTTCGGCACCAAGGCCGGCCTCGTCCCGCTCCACGTGTGGCTGCCGGAGGCCCACCCGGCGGCGCCGAGCCACGTCTCCGCGCTCATGTCGGGCGTCCTCGTGAAGATGGGCGTCTACGGCATCCTGCGGGTGCTCACCTTCCTGCCTCCGGCGCCCGTCTCCCACGGCCTCGCGCTCGCCGCGGTCGGGCTGCTCGGCGCGGTCGCCGCGCTGCTCCTCGCCCTCGGGCAGCGCGACCTGAAGCGCATCCTGGCCTACTCCACGGTCGAGAACGTCGGGATCATCGCGTTGGGCCTCGGCGTGGGCCTCGTCGGCGCGGCGGGCCGGGCCCCCGCGGTCGCCGCGCTCGGGGTCGCCGGCGCGCTCCTCCACGTCTGGAACCACGCCCTGATGAAGGGGCTCGCCTTCATGGGCGCCGGCGCGGTGGTGCACGGCGCGGGCACCCGCGACGTGGAGCGGATGGGCGGCCTCCTCCGGCGCCTCCCGGTGAGCGCGGGGCTGCTCGTGTTCGCGGCCGTCGCGCTCGCGGCGCTCCCGCCGCTCAACGGCTTCGTCTCCGAGTGGCTGCTCTACCTGGGCCTCCTCGACGGCGGGCAGGGCTCTGCCGCCGGGACCGCCCTGCTCGCCTACCTGTCCCTCGCCGTGCTCGCGCTCGTCGGCGCGCTCGCTGCCATCGTGTTCACCCGGCTCGTCGGGGCGGCGCTGCTCGGCAGCCCGCGCAGCCCCGAGGCGGCGTCCGCCCACGAGGGCGGCCCGCTGCTCCTCGCGCCCCTCGCCGCCCTCGCCGCAGCGAACGCCGCCGTGGCGCTCTTCCCCGGCCAGGCGGTCGCGCTCCTCACCCCGGCGGCCGCGATCGTGCTCCGCGTCCCCGCGGCGGAGCTCGCGGCGAGGCTCGCCCCCGCGCTCTCCGCGCTCGCCGGGCCGCTCCGCGCGGGGCTCGCGCTCCTCCTCCTCTGTGGCGTCGCGCTCGCCCTCGCCTCGCGGCGGATGCTCGCCCGGCGCGACGTGCGCGCCGCCCAGACCTGGGGCTGCGGCTTCTCCGCCGAGAGCGCGCGCGTGCAGTACACAGCCGCCTCGCTCTCCGAGCTCGCGCTCGCGGCGATCGCGCCGCGCGCGCTCCGCCCCGTCGAGACCCCGGCGCGGCCGGAGGGCCTCTTCCCCCGCCGCGTCCGCTACGCCCAGGAGGCGGACGACCCCGCCCGCGCGCGCGTGTTCGAGCCGGCGTTCCGTGCGGTGGGCGAGTGGTTCGGGCGGCTGCGGCACTTCCAGCAGTCGCGGCTCAACCTGCAGCTCCTCTACACGGTCCTCACCGTCCTCGCCCTCTCGGCGCTCCTCCTCTTCCACCAGCGCGGCCCATGACGCTCGTCCCCGTCCTCGGCGCCATCGCCCTCCCCGCCGCGAGCGGGCTCGCCGCGGCCGCGCTGCGCGCGCGGCCGGCCGCGGGCCAGGCCCTCGCGTGCGCCGCGCTGTGCGCGGGGGCGGTCCTCGGCGTCGCGGCGGCGGGGACGGT
>NZ_JALCZB010000079.1:0-21320 GCF_022690745.1 Anaeromyxobacter sp. SG64
CGCCGCCACGCGCGGCTCCGCCGCCCGTGCTTCGCGGAGCGGGGAGCGCGACCGCCACGTTCCGGGCGGCGCCCGCCACCGGGACCGCAGGCGGCGCCCCCGCGGCCGCCGCGCGCGCCAGGGCGGCGGTGACCTCCTCCGCGAGCTGTCCGGGGTCGACCGGGCGCGCGAGCTGCGGCGCTCCGGCGGGAGCGCCCTCGTCGCGGCCGAGGAGGATGAGCGGCAGGAGCGGGGCGCCGTCGCCCGCGGCGAGCCGCCGCGCGAGGGTGAGCGCCTCGCCGCCCTCGCAGGTGGCGCCCACGAGCGCGAGGGTGGGCAGCGCCTGCGCCATCACCGCGAGCGCGTCGGACGCGTTCGTCGCGAGCACCGTCTGGTGCCCGGCGCGCATGAGGACGCGCTTCACGGCCGAGATCTCGGCGATGTCGTCGTCGACCAGGAGGATGCGCGCCACGCCGCGCGATTATGGATCGCGCCCAGCAGGGGACCAAGCGGGCGCCTCCCTCGACGGGTGCGATAGCGGCGCCGGATGCGCCGCGCCATCAGAGCATCGAGTGCGGATCCATGTCGAAGCGCACCTCGGCGCCCCCCGGCGGCCGGTGGGCCACGCGCGCGAGCGCGCCGTGCACCCGGAACAGCGCCTGGGGCGAGCTCGCGCGGAAGAGGAGGTGCCAGCGGGTGCGCCCGCGGATCCGCTCGATCGCGGCGGGCGCGGGGCCGAGCATCGTCACCTCGCCCCGCAAGGACGGCCGGGCGGCCTCCGCGAGCGCCTCCGCGGTGCGGCGGGCCCCCGCCTCCGAGCCCTCGACCCGCGCGGCCAGGAGCCTGCCGAAGGGCGGGTAGCCGTGGAGCCGCCGGCGCTCGAGCTCGCCCTCGGCGAACGCCGCGAAGTCGTGCCCCGCCGCGCAGGCGACGGCGGGCGTCGCGGGGTTGAAGGTCTGCACGAGGACGCGGCCCGCGTCGGCGCCGCGCCCTGCCCGGCCGGCGACCTGGGCGAGCAGCTGGAACGTCCGCTCGGCGGCGCGGAAGTCGGGGAGGGCGAGGGCGGTGTCGGCGAGCACCACCCCCACGAGCGTGACGCCGGGGAAGTCGTGCCCCTTCGTCACCATCTGCGTCCCGACGAGCACGTCGAGCTCGCGCCGCGCGAAGCGCGCGAGCAGCTCCGCGGTCTCCTCCGCCGTCCCCACCGCGTCGCGATCGAGCCGCGCGACGCGCGCGCCCGGCAGGAGCGCGCGGACCGCCTCCTCGACCTGCTCGGTGCCGACGCCCACGCCGAGCCGGGCGCCGCCGCACGAGGGGCAGGGCTCGCCGACGCGCTCGGTCCGGCCGCAGTAGTGGCAGAGCAGGATCCCGCGCCGCGCGTGGTGCGTGAGCGAGACGGCGCACTCGGTGCAGCGCGCCTCCTCGCCGCACGCCTCGCAGACGACGAGGGTCTCGTAGCCGCGGCGGTTCAGGAACAGGATCGCCTGCTTCCCGCCGGCGACCGTCTCCGCGAGCGCCTCGGCGAGCGGCGGAGAGACGAGCCCCGGGCCGAGATCGCGCCCGGGGCGCCGCAGCCTGGAGAGATCGACGAGCTCGACCTGCGGGAGCGGCCGGTCGTCGATGCGCGCGGGCAGCGAGAGGAGCCGGTAGCGGCCCCGCCGCGCGTTCTCCAGCGTCTCGAGCGACGGGGTGGCCGAGCCGAGCACCACGACCGCGCCCTCGAGCTTGGCGCGCACCACGGCGAGATCGCGCGCGTGGTAGGCGGGGCCGTCCTCCTGCTTGAAGCTGCCCTCGTGCTCCTCGTCGACGACGACGACGGCGAGGTCCGGCACGGGCGCGAAGATGGCGCTCCGCACCCCGACGCAGATGCGCGCCTCGCCGGCACGGAGCCGCTGCCACTCTGCGTGGCGCTCCGCCGGCGACAGGCCGGAGTGGAGCAGCGCGACCTCGTCGCCGAAGCGCGCCCGGAACCGGCCGGCGAGCTGCGGCGTGAGCGCGATCTCCGGGACGAGCACGAGGGCGCCCTTGCCCGCGGCGCGCGCGCGGGCGATGGCCTGGAGGTAGACCTCGGTCTTGCCGGAGCCGGTGATGCCGTGCAGGAGGAACGGCGTGAACGCGCCGAACGCCCCCGCGATGGCCTCGAGCGCCGCGGCTTGCGCAGGGGTGAGCGCGAGCGGCGTGGCGGAGGCGGGGAGGAGCCCGCCGCGCGCGACGGGCACCTCGCGCTCGAGCCGGACGAGGCCCCGGCGCGCGAGCGCAGCGAGCGCGGGCCGGCCGGACGGGAACGCGGCGCGCAGCTCCTCGACCGGGATGCGCCCGCGCGCGAGGAGGTACTCGAGGACCGCGCGCTGAACGCGCGCGCGCGCGAGGGTGGGGAGAGCGTCCGCGGCGGAGGCCTCCGGCGCGGCGTACTCGACGCCGCGGCGCACGGGCGGGGCGGCGCCCTTGCGCGTGTTGAGGCCGGGCGGGAGCGCGGCGCGGAGCAGCTCGCCCGCCGGGACGAGGTAGTAGTCCTCCGCCCAGCGGATGAGCTCGACGAGCTTCGGCGTGAACGGCGGGACCCGATCGAGCACCGCGGCGACCTCGCGCAGCGCCACGCCCTCCGGCGCCGAGGCGGGGAAGCCCACCACGTAGCCCGTCGCGCGCCGGCTCCTGCCGAAGGGCACGGCGACGCGCTGCCCGAGCGCGATCTCGGGGGCCAGCGCGGGTGGGGCGCGGTAGGTGAATGTCCCGCGCACCGCGGCGGCGACGGCGACCTCGACGAGCACGGCCGGAGTGTAGCAAGCGATCCCCCCGCGCGCCCCGCGCGGTAGACTGCGCCTCCCGCCCACTGCCTTTCGAGGAGAACCCGATGCGCTCCCGCACGCTTCCGCTCGCCCTCGCCCTCGCCTCGATCGCCCTCGGCTGCGGCGAGCGCTCTTCCGAAGCGCCTCCGCCCCCACGAGAGCAGGCCGCGCCCGCCCCGGCGGCGCAGCCGTCCGCGCCTGCCGCCGAGACGGCGCCTTCAGCGATCCCGGCACCGGCGGCGCCGGCCCCGGCTCCGGCCGCGACGCCGTCCCCGGCTCCCGCTCCAGCTCCGGCGCCCGCCGCGAAGCCGGCTCCGGCTCCGGCTCCGGCCCCCGCTGCGAAGCCGGCCCCCACGCCGAAGCCCGCGCCGACGGCTCCGCCCGCAGAGACCAAGCCCGCCACCGCCGCGGCGCCCGCCCCCGAGGCCGCCCCCGCCGCGCCCCAGGGTGTTCAGCACGCGAAGGTCGGCGACACGAAGTGCAAGATGTGCCACCGCGTCCAGCACCAGTCCTGGGCCGCGAGCCCGCATGCGGTGAAGGGACTCGACTGCGAGGGCTGCCACGGCAACGGGGCCGACTACTGGCCGGCGTCGGTCATGCGCGACCGCGAGAAGGCCATCGCGGCCGGGCTCGTCATGCCGACCCTCGCGACGTGCAAGCGCTGCCACGCGAGCCCGGACGCGTCGCTCCTCGCGAAGGTCCACGCGCACAAGGCGCAGTAGCGGATCGCGGGAGGGCGGGCTCCTCCCGGCGCTACCCGCCGAGGAGGAACGCCCGCGCCTCCTCGAAGATCCGGTCGAGCGACGCCGCGAGCTCGTGCCCGTCGTCCACGGCGACGAGCCGCGCCGTCGGGGTGCGCTCGACGAACGCCTCCACGTCCTCGAGCGGGACGGTGTCGTCGCGCGTGCCGGCGATGCAGAGCGTGGGGACGCGGACCACGGGGAAGGCCGGGTAGGCTCCGGCATCCTCGAAGAACTGGAAGCCGATGCGCCGCATGCGCCCGGAGGCGTGGTGCATCGTCTCGAGGCCGTTCGAGCGCCAGTCCTCGAGCGCCCCCGGCCCGAGCCGGGCGCGCCAGCGCTCGAACAGCCGGAACGCCGGCGCGAGCAGGACGAGCTTCTCCACGCCGGGATCGCGCGAGGCCGCGACCGCGGCGAGATACCCGCCGAGCGAGCTGCCGACGATCGCGTGCGGCGGCGACCCCGCCCGGTCGAGCGCCGCCTCGGCGATCCCGAGCATGGAGGACGGCGTGGAGCGCTCGAAGCCCTCCGCGCCGGGCGTGAGATCCGGGACGTGGAGCGGCGCGCCGAGCGCGGCGAACCGCTCCGAGAGGACGCGCGCCTTGTGCGAGGACGGACCCGACGCGAAGCCGTGGAGGTAGAGGATCACGGCGCCGAGCCTAGCGTGGACGCACGCGGCGCGCTTGCACGAACGCCACGTCGACGCGGCGCCTCGCGAAGGCGACCGCCACGCCTCCGCCCGGACGCGCTCACCCGCCGTCCGGCCCCGGCTCGCCGCGGAGCGCGCGCAGCCGCTCGGCGAGCGTCTTCTCGAGCCCGTTGCCGGAGAGGCTCACGATCTGCTCGCCGCGGAGCGCGTCCGGGAGGTACTGCTCGGCGACGTAGTGGCCCTCGAAGTTGTGGGGATAGCGGTAGCCGCCGCCGTAGCCGAGCCCCTGCATGAGCTTCGTCGGCGCGTTCCGCAGCTTGAGCGGGACGGGCAGCGGGCCCTTCTCCTGCACGAGCCGGCGCGCCGTCGCGTAGGCGGTGAGGGCCGCGTTCGACTTGGGCGCGAGCGCGAGGTAGATGGCGGCCTGGCTCAGCGGGAGGACGCCCTCCGGCAGGCCCACGAGCTCCACCGCCTGGAGCGCCGCGACCGCGACCTGGAGCGCCTGCGGGTCGGCGTTGCCGACGTCCTCGGAGGCGAAGATCACCATCCGGCGGAGGACGAAGCGCGGGTCCTCGCCGCCCTCCAGCATCCGCACCATGTAATAGACGGCGGCGTCGGGATCCGAGCCGCGCAGCGACTTGATGAACGCGGAGACGACGTCGTAGTGCTGCTCGCCCGCCTTGTCGTAGAGGATGGTGCGCTGCTGCAGCGCCTCCTCGGCGTCGGCGCGCGTCACCGCGGTCCGCCCCGCGAGCCGCACGGCGGAGGCCGCGACGTCGAGGGCGTTGAGCGCGCGCCGCGCGTCGCCGTACGCGTACCGCGCGAGCGCCTCGCGCGCGTCCGGCTCGAGCGACACCGCACCGGCGAGCCCGCCCGGCGCCGCGACGGCGCGTTCGAGGAGCGCGCCCACCTCCTCCTCGGTGAGCGCGCGCAGCGTGACGACGCGGCAGCGCGAAAGGAGCGCGGCGTTCACCTCGAACGAGGGGTTCTCGGTGGTCGCGCCGATGAGGGTGATGGTCCCGTCCTCGACGTGGGGGAGGAAGGCGTCCTGCTGCGCCTTGGTGAAGCGGTGGATCTCGTCCACGAAGAGGATCGTCCGCTTCCGGTGCAGGCGGCGCCGGTCGCGCGCGGCCGCGACGATCTCGCGGATCTCCTTGACGCCGCCGAGCACGGCGCTGAACGGCACGAAGTCCGTCCCGGTCCGCTGCGCGACGATGCGGGCGAGCGTGGTCTTCCCGGTGCCCGGGGGTCCCCACAGGATGAGCGACGGGACCTGGTCCGCCTCCAGGGCGCGCCGGAGCGCCGTGCCCTTCCCGAGCACGTGCTCCTGGCCGACGAAGTCCTCCAGGCGGCGGGGGCGCATCCGCTCGGCGAGCGGCTTTCCCCCCTCATCTTTCTCGGCCGCGCGATCGAAGAGGTCCATGGCGAACCGCTTATATAATGCCCGGCATGGAAGACCATCCGTGTCCCGTGCCGCGGCGCGTGGGGATCGTCCACAAGGTCAGCTCGGCGGAGGCGTCGGAGACGGCGCACTTCGTGGAGCAGTTCGTCCGCTCGAAGGGCGTCGAGGTCGTGACCGACGAGGCGGAGGTCGGCCGGTCCGCGGACCTCGTGGTCGTGCTCGGCGGGGACGGCACGCTCATCCACGCGGCGCGCCTGCTCGGGGGCCGGCCCGCGCCGATCCTGGGCGTGAACATGGGGAACCTCGGCTTCATGACCGAGGTGCCGCAGGCCGAGCTGTACCCCATGCTCGAGCGGGTGCTCGCGGGCGACGCGCTCGTGTCCGAGCGGATGAAGCTGCGGGTGCACCTGCACCGCGGCGGCCGGCCGGAGCGCGACGTGGACGCCGAGGTGCTGAACGACGTGGTGATCGGCAAGGGCGCGCTCGCGCGGATGGCGGAGCTCGACGCGCGCTGCGCCGGCGGCTACCTCGCCACCTACAAGGCGGACGGCATCATCGTCGCGACGCCCACGGGCTCGACCGCCTACGCGCTCGCCGCGAACGGCCCGATCGTCTACCCCACCATGCGCGGCGTGATCCTCGCGCCCATCTGCCCGCACACGCTCACGCAGCGGCCGATCGTGCTGCCCGACGAGCTCTCCGTGCAGATCGTGCTCATGAACGACTCCGAGGTGTACCTCACGCTCGACGGCCAGCGCGGCGTGAGGCTCGCGAAGGGCGATCTCGTGCAGGTGAAGCAGTCGTCGAACCGCGTCCTGCTCGTCAGGAACCCGAACCTCGACTACTTCGGCATCTTGCGCGCCAAGCTGCGCTGGGGCGAGAGGTAGAAAGCCGAGGTGCCGACGCGCCAGCGAAGGCGCAGGAGACCGGAGCCGAGGCGGGCACCCGCAGCGACGCGCGCCGCCGGCCCGGTATCGTGTCGCGACCCGCTCGTCGAAACGCAAGGCGCACGAGACCGGAGCCGAGGCGGGCAACCGCAGCGACGCGCGCCGAGGCGCACTGCTTCCGTGCGCCGCAGGCGCAAGGAGCGAGGACGCCCGCCGCAGGCCCGGGATCGTGCGCCGAGGCTCACGCAGGGGCGTGCGAGAGCGGAGGCGGCGGCAGGTTCCGGTACGTCTCGGCCGCGCCCGGGCCGTCGCAGGCGTGATCGGGCAGCGCGCTCGCCTCGTCGGTGACGACCGTGAAGTCGCACCAGCGGCAGCGGAACGCCGGGACCTTCACGGGCGGATCTCCCGGCACCTCGAGCTCGTGCCGCTCGAACAGCACGCGCACCGTCCCGGACACGTGGATCGTCATGGCGTCCTCCGTTGCCCCGAGCGTCCCACCGCGCCGGCGGCTCGGGAAGGCGCCTCGCCGGGACTCTCGCGCAGTCGGCTCGGCGGCTCGGAGGGCGGGCGCCCGAACGGATGGACCACTGAAAATTTGCGCAGTGTCAGGGAGCCGTGGATCAATGGCGCCATGCTCACGACGCTGCGCATCTCGGGCTTCGCGATCGTCGATGCGATCGAGGTCCGCTTTGGCCCGGGGCTGAACGTCCTCACCGGCGAGACCGGGGCCGGGAAGTCCATCCTCGTGAACGCGCTGCACCTCGTCCTCGGCGGCCGGATGAGCGCCGAGGTCCTGCGCGAGGGGGCGGAGGAGGCGGTCGTGGAGGGGCTCTTCGAGCTGCCTGCCGACCACCGCGTCCTCGCCCGCCTGCGAGACGCCGGGCTGCCCGTCGGGGCGGGGACCGTCTCGGGCGAGAGCGCGGAGCTCCTCGTGCGCCGTGTGGCTGCGCGCGGAGGGCGGGGCCGCGCGTTCGTGAACGGCGCGCTCTGCACGGTCTCGATGCTCGAGGAGGCGCTGCGCGGCCTCGTCGACGTTTCGGGCCAGCACGAGCACGTGTCGCTGCTCGATCCCACCACCCACACCGAGCTCCTGGACGCGTTCGCGGGCCTCAGGCACGCGCAGGCGGAGCCCGGGCCAGAGCTGTGCAGCGTGGAGCCGACCCTCCTCCGGTTCCGCGCAGCTCACGCGGCGCTCGCCGCCCTCGTCCGCGAGCGGGAGTCCCTCGCCGCGGACGAGGGCGAGCGGGCGCGGCGGTCGGATTACCTCGCCTTCCAGCTCCGCGAGCTCGACGCCGCCGATCCGCGCCCCGGGGAGCTCGAGGCCCTCGAGGACGAGCGGCGCGTGCTCGCCTCGGCCGAGAAGCTCCGCGACGCCGCGCGCGCCGCGGAGGCGCTCGCCTACGGCGAGGAGGGGAGCGCGTCGGAGCGGGTGGCGCAGGCGGCCCGCGCGCTCGCGGAGGCCGGCCTCCTCGACCGCCGCCTCGAGGCCCCGCTCGCGCTGCTCCGCTCGGCGGCCGTCGAGCTCGAGGAGGCGGGGCGCGAGCTCGGTCGCTACGGCGACTCGGTGGGCGGCGATCCCGAGCGGCTCGCGCTCGTGGAGGACCGGCTCGAGCTGCTCCGCGCCCTCGCGCGGAAGCACGGCGGCTCGCTCGACGCGGCGATCTCCCGGCGGGTGGCGATGCGGGAGGAGCTCTCGCGGGTCTCGGGCGGCGGCGAGCGGCTGCGCGAGGTGGGCGCCGAGATCGAGCTCCGCGGGAAGGAGGCGCTCGCGCTCGCCGCGGAGCTCACGCGGGCGCGCACCGCTGCGGCGCGCGCCTTCGCGGAGGCGGTCCGACGCGAGCTCGACGGCCTCGCGATGGGTCGGTGCCGCATCGAGGTCGCTCTCCTCCCGCCCGAGGTCGGCGTCGAGGTCGGCGCCAAGCTCCTCGGTCCGGCGGGCGCGGAGCGGGCCGAGCTCCGGATCGCGCCGAACCCGGGCGAGCCGCTCCGGCCGCTCGCGCGCACCGCCTCCGGGGGTGAGCTCTCGCGCGTGTTGCTCGCGGTGAAGCGCACGCTGGCCAGGAAGGATCCGGTCTCCACGTACGTGTTCGACGAGGTGGACGCCGGGATCGGCGGAGCGGTGGCCGAGGCGATGGGGCGCGTGCTCGCCGACGTCGCGCGCGGGCGGCAGGTCATCTGCGTGACCCACCTACCTCAGGTGGCGGCCTTCGCGGAGCGTCACCACCGGGTGGAGAAGCGCGTCTCCGGCGGCCGGACCGCCACCGCGGTCGCGCTCCTCGAGAGCGACGCGGCCCGTCGGGGGGAGATCGCCCGGATGATGGCGGGGGCGACCGTGACCGACTCCGCGATCGAGCACGCGGGCGCCCTGATCGCGGCGGCCCGGGCGCCCACCCCCGAGCGCGGCCGGCGCGCCGCGCCGGCCCGGGCCGCGGCTCGCCGCGTCAGCGCAGAGGCCCGAGATCGTTAGGCGCGCGGTGCGCCCGGATGCTACGCTCGACGCGTGGTGCAACCGGTCCTGCTCCCCGTCACTGCTCACGGCCTGACCGACGTCGGGCGCCGACGCGACCACAACGAGGACGCCCTGCTGGTCGACGACGACCTGCACCTCTACGTCGTGGCGGATGGGATGGGCGGGCATGCGGGCGGGGGCACGGCCTCGCGCCTCGCGGTCGAGACCATCCAGCGGACGGTCCGGGCGGCGCGGGCCAGGACGCCGGGCGCCTTCAACCCCGGCTCCGCGGAGTCGAGCGCGCTGCCGGGCATCCTTCGTGGCGCGGTCGAGCAGGCCTGCGCGGTGATCTACGCGGCGGCGCAGGCGGACCCGGAGCTCGCGGGGATGGGGACCACCGCCACGGCGGTGCTCGTCGACGGGCGCTCCGCCTTCGTGGCGCACGTGGGCGACAGCCGCTGCTACCTCCTCCGCGAGGGCCGCATCCGCCAGATCTCGGAGGATCACTCGCTCGTCGCCGAGCAGGTGAAGGCCGGCGCGATCACCGCGGACGAGGCGAGGAACAGCCGGTTCAAGAACATCATCACCCGCTCGGTCGGGTTCGAGCGCGAGGTGAAGGTGGACGTCATGGCCTTCGCCCTCGCCCCCCGAGACGCTGTGGTCGTCTGCTGCGATGGGCTCACGAACCTCGTGGACGACCACGAGATCCTCCGGATCGTCACCGAGGCGCCGCTCGCGGAGGCTGCGGCACGGCTCGTCGCCTTGGCGAACGCCCGGGGTGGCGACGACAACATCACCGTGATCGTCCTCCGGACGGGGAACCCAGCCGGCGCGTGAAGCTCGACGCGGCGCGGCGTCCGCCCCGCTCGCGGCGCTCCGCGCGCTCCCGCGATGGGGCACCGGAGGTGAATGTGTAGGCAACACGCGCGCTTGACGCCGAGCGACCCCTCTGCTACCCGTCTGGACGTCTTTCGCGAGCTCCCGAGCACCCGGGGCTGGCGTTCTGGCTCGTCCGTCGCGTCGCTAGCTTGTCGGCGCGGCCAGGCGCGGCCGCGGAGCTCTATCGGGATGGCCGCACCTCCGAAGACGCAGGTCTTCACCGTCATCGTGGTCAGCGACCACTCGCAGGCCGTCCGGAAGTTCCGGGTGCCGCGACGCTGGCTCGTGAACCTCGCCTACGGCGGCGGCGTGGTCGCGCTCGTCGCGCTCGTCGTCGTCGGGCACTACTTCGCCCTCCTGGGGTCCGCGTCCGAGAACGCCGTCCTGAAGGAGGAGAACGCGCAGCTGCGCTCGCAGATCCTGCTCGTGCAGGAGAAGGTGGCGCACATCTCGGCGACGCTCGACCGCGTCGAGCGGTTCGACGCGAAGCTCCGCACCGCCGTCACGCAGCTCCAGGATCCCGAGCGGAACCTCGCGATCGGCCCGGTGGGCAACACGGACGCCGAGGCGCAGATCCCGGGGCCCGCTCCCGCTGCGGAGGCGAGCCTCACGGCGCTTCCGGGCAAGCTCTCCTCGCTGGAGGGCGAGGCTTCGCGGCAGGAGCAGAGCCTGCGCGAGCTGCAGGAGTACTTCGACGACCAGCGCTCCCTGCTCGCGTCGACGCCGTCGATCTGGCCGGCGCGCGGGTGGGTGACCTCCGACTTCGGGACGCGCCTCGACCCGTGGACCGCCGAGCGGCGCATGCACCACGGGCTCGACATCGCGACGCCGCACGGCCAGCCCGTCTACACGCCCTCCGACGGCACGGTGGTGTTCGCCGGCACCGAGGGGAGCTACGGCAAGGTCCTCGTCATCGACCACGGCTACGGCGTGAAGACGCGCTACGGCCACCTGTCCGAGATCTTCGTGCGGATGGGGTCGCACGTCCGGCGCGGGGACAAGGTCGCCGCGGTCGGGAACACCGGCCGCTCGACGGGCACGCACCTCCACTACGAGGTGCGGGTGAACGGGATCCCGGAGAACCCCCGCAAGTTCATCCTCGAGTGAGCGGCGTCGTCCGGCGCTCGCGCCGTAGCGCTGCGAGCAGCGCTGGTCAGAGGCCGCGCAGGAGCTCCGCCGGGATCCGCCGCGGGTCGAGCCGGGCATAGCCTGCGAACAGCGCCCCCGCGAGCGTGGTCTCGCGTTCGCCGTCGCGGGCCCGCCTCGCCTTCTCGCGGAGCGCGGTGTTGAGGACGCGGTCCCCGTCCGCCGGCTCCAGGGGACGATCGGGCGTCAGCACCCCGCGCACGACCTCGCGGCCGCCGCGGTGAAGGAAGACGACCGTGCCGTGCTCGACGCGCTCCACGACGCCGACGTGCGTGAAGCGGTCGTCTCGGGCGGCGTTGCGGTTCCGGTCGTAGGTGTCGTGGAAGAAGACCAGGTCGCCGGGGGCGGGCCACGCACCTCCTCCGCCGAAGACGGTGCCGTACCGTTCCATCGCGCGAAAGAGCCCCGCCACCCCCGAGCGCTCCGCCGGCGCCGCCGCCGCGACGAGGCGGACGAGGGGCACGCCCTCGGCCATGTAGACCGCCTCCACGAACCCCGAGCAGTCGGCGTTCAGGCGCGCTCCCCCCACCTCGAAGCGCCCGGAGTGACCGACGAGGGAGGCGGCGCGCGACGCGAGGCGGTCCGGCAGGTCGCCGCCGGCGAAGGGGTCCCTGCCCGCGCGGCCGGGGCCGGCGCAGGCGGCGAGCGCCAGGAGGACGAGCGCGGCCGAGCGTGCAGGCGCCACCCCTCGAAGATACCCCAAGCGCCCGGAACTTCCCCCGTTTGACATCCTATGGCGCGTCGTTACCTAACGGGGTAAGACGGGGCGCCCGCCTGTCGCCGAGCAGCGATCCGGCGGGCCCCCGTCTCTTTTGCTCGAGGGCCCCCGTGGTCAACTACGTCCTGAAGAAGATGCTCGGCACGAAGAACGACCGTGAGCTGAAGAAGCTCCGGCCGCTCGTCGCACGCGTGAACGAGCTCGAGCCGCGGATGAAGGCGCTCTCCGACGCCGACTTCCCGCGGCTCACCGCCGAGTGGAAGCAGCAGGTCCGCGAGAAGGGACGGCCGCTCGACGAGCTGATGCCGGAGGCGTTCGCGCTGGTCCGCGAGGCGGGCGTGCGCGCGCTCGGGATGCGCCACTTCGACGTGCAGCTCATCGGCGGCGCGGTGCTGCACTCCGGGCGCATCGCCGAGATGAAGACCGGCGAGGGGAAGACCCTCGTCGCCACGCTGCCCAGCGTGCTGAACGCGATCTCCGGCCGCGGGGTCCACGTCGTCACGGTGAACGACTACCTGGCCCGTCGAGACTCGGAGTGGATGGGCCGCCTGTACCGGTTCTGCGGCCTCACGACCGGCGTCATCGTCCACGGGCTCACCGACGCCGAGCGGCAGGCGGCGTACCACTCGGACATCGCCTACGGGCAGAACAACGAGTTCGGGTTCGACTACCTCCGCGACAACATGAAGTTCCGCCTGCAGGACTACGTGCAGGGGGAGCTCAACTTCGCGATCGTCGACGAGGTGGACTCGATCCTCATCGACGAGGCCCGCACCCCGCTCATCATCTCTGGCCCGTCCGACGAGTCGTCGGATCTGTACTACCGGGTGAACCAGGTCATCCCCTCGATGATCCGGGACCAGGACTTCACGGTCGACGAGAAGAGCCGGACGATCGTGATGAGCGACTCCGGCGTCGAGAAGATGGAGAAGAAGCTCGGGGTCCAGAACCTCTACGACCCGAACGCCATCGAGACGCTGCACCATGTCGAGCAGGCGCTCCGCGCCCACCACCTGTACCGGAACGAGGTCGACTACGTCGTCAAGAACGGCGAGGTCCTCATCGTGGACGAGTTCACCGGCCGGCTCATGCCGGGCCGGCGCTGGTCGGACGGCCTGCACCAGGCGGTCGAGGCGAAGGAGGGGGTGAAGATCGAGGCGGAGAACCAGACCCTCGCCACGATCTCCTTCCAGAACTACTTCCGCATGTACTCGAAGCTCGCGGGCATGACCGGCACCGCGGACACCGAGGCCGAGGAGTTCGCGAAGACCTACAACCTCGACGTCGTCGTCGTCCCCACGAACAAGAAGAACGTCCGCAAGGACTCGGAGGACGTCGTCTACAAGACGGAGGGCGAGAAGTTCAACGCCCTCTGCGACGAGATCGAGGGGCGGCACAAGAAGGGCCAGCCGGTCCTCGTCGGCACGGTGTCGGTGGCGAAGAGCGAGGTCGTGGCGACGCTGCTGAAGCGCCGCGGCGTCCCGCACAACGTCCTCAACGCGAAGCACCACCAGCGCGAGGCCGAGATCGTCGCCCAGGCCGGCCGCAAGGGCGCGGTCACGATCTCCACCAACATGGCGGGCCGCGGCACCGACATCATCCTCGGCGGGAACGCCGACATGATGGCGAAGCACGAGGTCGGGCTGGAGCCGGACCTGCCGATGGACGGCGAGACGGAGGAGTCCTTCCTCGCGCGGCGCGCCGACTGGGCGCGGCGCCTCGCCGAGACCACCGAGCGCCTCCACCAGCAGACCGGGGCGGAGCACGAGGAGGTCGTCGGGCTCGGCGGCCTGCACATCGTCGGCACCGAGCGGCACGAGTCTCGCCGCATCGACAACCAGCTCCGCGGCCGCGCCGGCCGCCAGGGCGACCCCGGCTCGTCGATCTTCTACCTGTCCCTCGAGGACGAGCTCATGCGCATCTTCGGATCCGAGCGGATCCAGGGGCTCATGAGCCGCATGGGCATGAAGGACGGGGAGCAGATCGAGCACCCGTGGCTCACGAAGGCCATCGAGGGCGCGCAGAAGAAGGTCGAGGCGCACAACTTCGACATCCGGAAGAACCTGCTCGAGTACGACGACGTCATGAACCAGCAGCGCCGCTCGATCTACGGGCTGCGCCGCAGGGTCCTCGGCTTCGGGGCGGGCATCCCGGTGGTGGAGTTCGACGAGGACCCGAAGACCAAGAAGAAGACCCGCCGCGAGCAGGTCTTCACCTGGGTTGACCAGCGCGAGCACATGCTCGATCTCGTCGAGGACCTCGTGCTCGACATGGTCGGCGCGAGCTGCCCGAACCGCGTCTCCGACTGGAACCTCGACGGGCTCTCCGCGATGGTGAAGGAGCAGTTCGGCGTCGACATGAAGTTCGCGCTGCCCACCGGCAAGGCCGCCGAGGCGCGCCACGAGATCGAGGAGCAGGTCTACGCGGTGGTCGAGAAGGCCTACCGGCAGAAGGAGGCCGAGCTCGGGACCGACGCCGACGGCGTCGCGGTGCTGCGCCGCTACGAGCAGTGGCTGTACCTGCAGGCCATCGACCAGCAGTGGAAGGACCACCTGCTCTCGATGGACCACCTGCGCCAGGGCATCGGCCTGCGTGGCTACGGGCAGAAGGACCCGAAGCAGGAGTACAAGAAGGAAGGCTACGAGATGTTCGTGCAGATGACCTGGCGCGTGAAGAGCGCCGTCATCGGCAACCTCCTCCGCCTCCAGCTCGTGCGCCAGGAGAGCGCCGAGGAGATCGAGCAGAAGCGGCTCGCCGCCCAGCGCCGGGCGATGCAGCGGATCACCGAGACGCACGCCGAGGCGGGCGAGGGCGGCGACGGCGAGGAGAAGCCGCGCGCGAAGCAGGAGACCGTCGTCCGCACGCAGCCCAAGGTCGGCCGGAACGACCCGTGCCCCTGCGGCTCGGGCAAGAAGTACAAGAAGTGCCACGGCGCGACCGAGGCTGCCGTCTAACGGGGGACTGCGTCCCCCGCCCCGTCGAGCGAAGCTCGGCGGGGCCCCACCCCCTGCTCGGCGGGGCCCGTGAACGGTCGCGTCCGCTTTCGCGGGTGCGCGACCGTTCCCCGCCGGAGGGGCTTCGCCCCTCCCGCGCGTTGCGCGGGGCCCTCCCCCGGAAGCGCCGTCGCCGGGGCCCCTGACTTCCGCCGGGGGACGCACACGACGCGTCCCCCGGACCCCCGGCTCGCTCCCGCACAGCCTCATCCGGCTGCGGAGTGCCGAGGCGTCCGAGCGTGCCCCCGGCTCGGGCGGCGCGGGCGCCGACCTGTTAATCTCTCCCGCCTTTCGGATGACGAAGCTCTCCTCCGCTCCCCTGCTCCTCGCGCTCGCCCTCGGCGCGCCCTTCGCGGCCATGGCCGAGGAGGCTGCCCGCGGCGCCGAAGCCGGAGCGCACGCGGGCGATCCGGCCACGGGCGCGGCGGCGCCGGAGACGCCCGCGGAGCCGGCCGCCAAGGCCGCCGCCGAGAGCGTCGGTGCGCCGCCGAGCGGCGTGCGCGGGTTCGCCCTGCCCGTGCTCTTCTGGCTGCCGGAGACGAAGCTCGGGCTCGGGGCGACGGGCGGCCTGCACCTGCACGTCGGCGGTGCGCCGCGCGCGTCCTCCGTGTTCGCCGCCCTCGTCTACACGCTCGAGGGGCAGGGCTCGGTCGACGTCGCCGGAGACCTCACGACGCGCAGCGGGGCGTTCCTCGGCGGCCGGGTGCGCGCGCTGCACTTCCCGGACGTCTTCTACGGCCTCGGGCCGCGCTCGTCGGAGGGCGCTCGCGAGCCGTTCACGCGCCGCACGGTGGAGGGGTACCTCGTCGCGGAGTGGCCCATCGCCGGCACCGCGCTCCGCGCCGGCCCGCGCCTCGACTTCCGCGCCGAGGAGATCCGCGACCTCGAGGCCGGCGGGGCCCTCGCGTCGGGCGACGTCCCGGGCGCGCGCGGCTTCCGCGGGGCGGGCGCGGGGGCGAGCCTCACGTTCGACACGCGGGACAGCGCGTTCTGGCCCTCCCGCGGCGCGTTCGCGCAGGCCTGGTACACGCTGTACCCGCGCGCGCTCGGCGATCACGGAGGGCTCGGGCGCGGCCTCGCGGAGGCGCGCAGGTTCCTGCCGCTGGGCGGCGGCCGGGTCCTCGGCCTCGCGGGCATCGCGGAGTGGTCGAACGGCGACGTGCCCTTCACGATGCTCCCGCGGCTCGGCTCGACCCGCTTCCTGCGCGGGATCCGCGAGGGGCGCTATCGCGATCGGCTGTCCTGGGCCGCCCAGACGGAGCTGCGCGTGCCCGTTCGCGGGCGGCTCTCCGCCACGGCCTTCGGCGCGCTCGGCGAGGTCGCGCACACGCCGCGCGACCTCGGGCTCGACACCGTCAAGGTGGCCGGCGGCGTGGGCCTTCGCTGGCGGCTCACCGACGAGGGCGCGAACATCCGCTTCGACCTCGCCGCCGGGCCCGCCGGGCCGGAGGTGTACGTGCTGGTGCTGGAGGCCTTCTAGACGGCCGATCATGTCGCGAGCAGGACGTTCCGATGCTCCCGTAGCTCCCTGGAGCGCCCCCCCACGTGCGAGTCCCCGAGCCTTTCGATCTCGATCTCACCGTGCGCAGCCACGGCTGGTACGACCTGCCGCCCTGGCGTTACGACGTCGATCGCCGCGTGCTCGGCCGTCCGGTGCTCCTGCCGGGGGGCCGGACGGCGTACGCGGAGGTCGCGCCGGGGGAGGGTGGGCTCGCGTTCCGCGCCTTCGGTGAGGGCCGGCTCGGCGTCGAGGAGGCGCGGTCGGCCCGGGACGCGCTCCGTCACTGCCTGGCGCTCGACGACGATCTGTCCGCGTTCTTCGCGCGGGCGGCGGCGCTCGAGGCGCGGCGCGCCGCGGGGGAGGGGAAGGACCTCCCCGATCTGCGCTGGGCGCTCGCCCGCGGCGCGGGCCGCCTGCTCCGCTCCCCGACCGTGTTCGAGGACGCGGTGAAGACGCTCTGCACGACGAACTGCTCCTGGGGGCTCACGCGCGCGATGGTGACGCGCCTGTGCGACGCGCTCGGCGCCCGGGCGCCCCTCGGCACGCGCGCGTTCCCCACGCCCGCCGCGATGGCCGCGATGCCGGAGCGCTTCTACCGCGAGGAGATCCGGGCGGGGTACCGGGCGCCGTTCCTCGGCGCGCTCGCCCGCGACGTGGCCTCCGGCGCGCTGGAGCTCGAGGCACTGCGCGTCTCGGCGGAGCCGACCGACGCGCTCGCGCGGCGCATCCGCGCCCTCGCGGGCTTCGGCCCCTACGCGACCGAGCACCTGCTCCGACTCCTGGGGCGGCACGATCACCTCGCCCTCGACTCCTGGACGCGGCCCAAGCTCGCGCGGCTCCGCGGCCGGCGTCGCGTCCCGACGGACCGCGCGCTGCGCCGCTGGTATGCGCCGTACGGTCCGTACGCCGGGCTCGCCATGTGGCTCGAGGTGACCGCCGACTGGCACGGCGAGCGGCCGGCCTGGCCGTGAGCCGATGGCAAGCGCCGCTTCCGGGCCCGGCCGGCGCGGGGCCGAGCGTGGTAGAACGCTCTCGGATCCCCCCGACCGGAGAGCCCGCGATGAAGGCTGCGTTCGTTCTCGTGAAGTGCGAGCTGGGACGCCTCGAGGAGGTCGCGAACGCGATCATGGAGATCGAGGGCGTCTCCGAGGTGCACTCGATCACCGGCGAGCACGACCTGCTCGTGAAGCTGTACGCCCCCACCTACGAGGCGTTCGGCGATCTCATCCCCGATCGGCTGCAGAAGGTCGCCGGGGTCGCGCACACCGTGACGATGCTCGCGTTCCGGGCGTTCAAGCCGACGGCCTGAGCGCCGGGCGGTGCGGCGCGCCGCGCGCTACTGCTCGGGCCTCACCCCGCGCCCGTACTCCTGCTCGTACATCTTCAGGATGGCGAGCAGGAACGTGACGATCAGCGGTCCGAGCACGAGCCCGATGCCGCCGAACATGGCGAGACCGCCGAGCAGCGCGAAGAACACGACGCCGCCGTGCAGCTCCATGCCGCCCTTGAGCAGGTAAGGCCGCACGGCGTTGTCGACGATCGACACGACGCCGAGGCCCCACGCGGCGAGGAACGCGCCGGCGACGAGGTGGCCGGTCGCGAGCAGCACGACCGCCACGGTGATCACCATCAACGTGGCGCCGAGCGCGGGCACGAGCGCGATGACGAAGGTGGCGAGCGTGAAGAAGATGACGTTCGGCGCGCGGGCGATGAGGTAGCCGACGAGCGCGGTCACCGTCTGGATCCCGGCGGTCGCGAGCGTCGCGGTGAGGACGGAGACGCTCGTCTTGCGGAACTCCTCGATGAGCTCGCGCAGGAGCCCGGGCCTGAGCGGCACGTGGCGGTCGAGCCAGGCGACGAGCCGCGCGCCGTCGACGAGCATGAAGAAGAACGCGATGAGCATCATGGTCGTCTGGAAGACGGCCGTGCCGGTGGCGGAGATCACGCCGGTGACGACGCCCGCGGCCTGCTGCCCCTGCTCGGCCATCCGCTGGATCTGCTGCTGCGGCTGCGGCGTCGACGCGAGGAGCCTCCGCGCGGCGCGCTCCACGGGATCCGGGAGCCGCGTCAGGAGCCCGCCGAAGCCCTCGCTCGCGATGAGCTCGCGGAGCCAGGCGATGCCGTCGAGGACCTGGCGGACGAGGAACGTGCCGATCCCCGCCACGGGCACCACCACGGCGAGCAGCACGGCGAGGGTGAGGAGGGTCGCGGCGAGCTGGCGGCGGCCGCGCAGCTTGCGCGTGAGCCACTCCATGGGGCTCCGCAGCGTCGCCGAGAGCACGGCCGCGAGGAAGAACGCGACCCAGAACGGCCAGATCAGCACGGCGGTCAGCGCGATCGCGGCGACGAGCATCGCGACGAGCAGGCGGCGCGCGTGTACGGGAGGGGGCATGCGGGTCCCTAGAAGTTCGCGTGGACGCGCCCGGGCGGGATCCCCGCCTGCGCGAGCGTGTGGCGGACGTCCTCCACCATCGCGGTCATCCCGGAGACGAACGCCACGGCGTCCCCGGGCGCCGCCCCGCCGAACGCCAGCGAGCGCGCCACCTTCTGGACGCGGCCGCGGAGGCCGAGCCACGCGTCGTCCTCGGCGGAGGGGCAGAGGATCACGCGCACGCCGCGGCGCTCCCAGGCCAGGTGCTCGCCCACGTACGCGAACTCCGCGCCGAGGCGCTGGCCGTAGAAGAGGGTGATTCGCCCGAAGCGGTCCCGCTCGCGCACGAGGTGCTGCACGAGCGAGCGGACCGGCGCGATCGCGGAGCCGGCGGCGAAGAGGAGCACGTCCCTGCCCTCCGCCTCGGCGACCGGGAATCCCTTCCCGAAGGGGGGCGTGAGCTCGAGGTGGCCCCCGGGGACCGCGCGGGCGATCACCGCGTCCGCGACGTGCCCGCCGCGCTTCACGAGCAGGTCGGCGGATCCGCTCGGGTCCGGGGCGCTCGCGAGCGCGAAGAACCCCTCCCCGGCGTCCGTGCGGATCTTGACCACCTGGCCGGGGAGGACGTGCGCCGCCGCGAGCGGGGGCGGCAAGGCGACGCGCAGGCCCCGGAAGGCGGAGGTCTCGTCCCAGGCCGCGAGGACCGGCACGGCGGCGTGCTGCGTGGGGCCCGTCATCGCGCGAAACCTATCACCGGGCGCGCTCCACGGCGCGCCCGCGGCGGCGGGAGGCGGCCGGCTCGGGAGGGGCGTGTCACCGAGCGTCATCTCCTCGCGGGCGAGGAGGGACGCGCCGGCGCTCCGCCGCGGCCTCGAGCTCGGTCAGATCGAGCAGCCAGCCGTCGCGCGCCGCCACCGTCGGGACGCCGGTGCGCCCGGAGATCGCGAGCGCGAGCTCCTCCGCCCGCCCCCGCGCGAGCTGCATGCCGAGGTGCGTGAGCACGGCGATCCGGGGCCGGATCTCCGCCACGAGCGCCTCCGCGTCGTCCGCGCCGAGGTGGAGGTACCTCCGGTCGCGGCCGTGCTCGCGCGTGGTGTTCACGACGAGGAGGTCGACGCCGGCGTACGCGCGCGGCAGCGCGTCCAGCCAGAACGTGTCCACGACGTGACCTGCCGTGAATCCGGGCGCCGAGAGCCGGTAGCCGTAGGTCTCGATCCCGTGGTCGTGCGCGAGCGGCGTCTCGAGGAAGACGCCGGGCGCGAGCTCGTGCCGGCTCCCCTCGGCGAGCACGAGCCGCCGCGCGACGAACCGCTGCGCGTAGCGGAACACCACCGGCTCCTCCTCGAGCGCGTCGCGCGGGGCGAGGAGCGTCCCGCGGGGTGCGAAGCCCCCCTTGCTCATCGCCTCGACGATCGCGGTCGCGTCTCCTGCGTGGTCGAGGTGCCGGTGCGTGACCACCAGGGCGTCGACCTTCGCCGGGTCCACGCGCGGTCTGGACGCGAGCGCGCGCACGAGCGCGCCCGGCCCGGGATCGACCCACACGACCGTGCCATCCAGCGTCCAGACGAGGCCGCCGGAGTGGCGGAGCTGCGTCGACACGACGAACCGCGCGCCGGCGGTGCCGAGGAACTTGAGCGTGCGCGCGGGCGAGGTCGGGCTCACCGGCCGTTTCTAATCCGGTGGGGCCGCGCCGGCAGCGCGCGATCGGTCAGTAGGAGAGGAGCGCGTGCACGTGCTCGCGGCCGAGCCGCTTCGCGCCGCCGAGGAACCCGAGCTCGACCAGGAACGAGTACGCGACGAGGTGAGCCCCCTGGCGCGTCACGAGCCGTCCGACCGCGTCGGCGGTGCCGCCGGTCGCGAGCACGTCGTCCACCACGAGCACGCGCTCGCCGGCCTTGACCGCGTCGATGTGCAGCTCGAGCGCGTTCTCGCCGTACTCGAGGGAGTAGACCTCGCGGATGGTCTCCCACGGGAGCTTGCCCGGCTTGCGCGCGATGGTGAGCCCGGCGCCGAGCGCGTAGGCGAGCGGAGCCGCGAAGAGGAAGCCGCGCGACTCGATCCCCACGACCTTCGAGATCCGCTCGTCCTTCCAGCGGGCGACGAACGCGTCGATGACCTCGCGGAAGGTGGTGGGATCCGCGAGGACGGGGGTGATGTCCTTGAAGACGATTCCCTTCTGAGGGAAGTCGGGGACGTCTCGGATTCGGGCGCGGACGGCTTCCATGGGCGCGGACATTACCACGGCCCAGCACGGGTATCGCGCCGGAGCGAGGCCGAGGGCCGCGGCGGGCGGGGCGCGCCGTCACGGCAGGAAGAGGAGCGGGTTCCGCGGGCGGGTGGCCTTGCGGACCTCGAAGTGGAGGTGGGGACCGGTCGTCCGGCCGGTCTGCCCGACGCGCGCGATCGGATCGCCGCGCGAGACCCGCTGGCCGTCCTTCACCAGGACGCGCGAGTTGTGGGCGTAGAGCGTCACGAGGTCGTCCGCGTGCTTGAGGATGACGATCGCGCCGTAGCCGGGCTGCTCGCCCGCGAAGATGACGACGCCGTCGGCCGCCGCGGCGACCGGCGCGCCCTCGGGGGCGGCGATGTCGATCCCGTCGTGGCGCTGTCCGGCGCGGACCCCGTAGCGTCCGTAGAGCACGCCCTTGAGGGGCCACGCGAGCGGCGCGCCGTCGTCGCTCGCCCGTAGGCCGGCCGGGGCGGGGGCGGCGCTCGCCGCCGGGGGCGGAGCGCGAGTCGGGAGGGAGGCGGCCGCCGGAGGCTCTGCGCGGGGGTCGGCGCGCGCCGGGTCTGGGAGCGGCGCGGGTCCGGCGGCGAGCG
>NZ_JALCZB010000008.1:0-17087 GCF_022690745.1 Anaeromyxobacter sp. SG64
CGGGGACGTCCTCGCGCGCCCAGGCGAGCCAGCGCGCCGCCCGGGCGGCGTCGCCCGCCTCCGCGGCGCGGCGGGCCTCGGCGCCGACGATCGGCCAGGCGGTCTCGGACGCGAGGAGGCGGAGCGCGCCCCCCTCGCGCACGACGAAGAGCGACGTCGCGTGCTCCCCCGGCGCCGCGGCGAAGCGCAGCCGGATCCGGGCGCCCGTCGCGGGATCGCCGTCCCGGTAGAGCTCGAGGCCGGAGAGGGCGACGTCGAGGAGCAGGTCCGAGGTGACGCCCGCCTCGCGCAGCGAGCGGCGGACCGCGCCGAGCGGCGCGGACAGGCCGGCGAGGAGCGCCGCGCGGGCGGGCCCGACGGCGCGCGAGGAGAGGAGCGGCTCGAGCTCGCGGCCGGGGTCGGGAGAGGAGAGGGCCGTGACCACGACCGCCTTCGCGAGCCGGGCCACGTCGTCGCCCTGGGCGGCGACCTCCTTCCACGGGCGGAGCGAGGCGAGCAGGTCGGCGAAGGTCGCCACCTCGTCGGCGTCGTGCGCGCCGCGGACGGCGCTCCGCGCGAGCGCCGCCGCGAGCGGGTAGCGGCGGTCGCGGGCCAGCCGCGCCGCGGCGTCGCGGAGCGCGGTGCGCCCGTCGTCGCCGAGCGCGTCCGCCTCCGCCTCCGCCTTCCCGGCGCCGCCCAGCACCGCCGCGGCGGCGACGAGGATCGCGTTCCGCTCGGGGGAAGGGCCGAGCCCGCGCGCGAGCGCGAGGGCGTCGGCGTGCCGCCCGGCCGCGAGCAGCGCCGCGAGCAGCCCCGCGTCGTACGGGCCCGCGCCTGCGTCGGCGCGGAGCGCCTCGTACTCCGCGAGGGCGGCGCCGAGGTCCGCCCCCGTCCCGAGGAACATTCCCCCGGCGCCGCGCGAGAGGAGCTCCGCGAGGGCGGAGCGCCCCCCGGCGTGGCGGGGGTCGAGCTCCGCGGCCCGGCGGTAGGCGGCGATCGCGCCCGCGCGGTCGTAGCCGTGGCCGAAGCGGCGGCCGACGGCGTCGTGCTCCAGGATCCAGCCCAGCACCCGGTGACCCCAGGCGCGCGCGGGCTCGAGGGCGATGCCGCGGCGCGCCTCCGCCGCCGCGCCCTCACCATCGCCCAGCTCGAGCAGCGCGAGCGCGAGGTGGAGCGGGTGCATCGCCTCGCGCGGGTGCGCGGCGCCGAGGCGCCGGAGCTCCGCGAGGCCCTCCTTCACCTGGCCGTCCGCGAGGAGCGCCGCGGCGGTCCGCTCGAACGCGATCCGCTCCGGCTCGCCGCCGGCGAGGGACCGCGCGCGCGCGGCGAGGGCGTCGGCGTCGGCCGCGCCGAGGCGGCGGCCGCCGGTGTCGAACACGTAGGTGGCGGTGACCGTGCCGTCCTTCCCCGCGGAGAAGCGGCGCGTGAGCGTGGCGGGCCCGAAGCGCTCGATGGCGTCCTCCGGGAGCCGGCGCGCCCGGAAGCCGTCCGGCGGGAAGACGCGGTAGCGGAGCTCCCAGCGGTACGGCAGCGCGAGGGCCAGGTCGTCGCGGCGCGGCGCGGGCTCTGCCTCTCCCTCGCGCGCCTGGGTCAGGAACGCCGGGAGCGGCTCGAGCACCGGCGCGGCGCCGACCGGCACGAGCGCGTCGTCGTCGCCGGTCTCCGCGAGCGCGCTCTCGTCCGCCTCGACGCGGACGGCGAGCTTCGCGGCGGGATCGTCGAGGTGCTGCACCTCCGCGCCGAGGAACGTGCCGGCGCGCAGCACCTCCCGCGCGTACCGCTCGTCGATGCGATCGCGGTGGTCGGCGGGGATCCGCGCCCGGAACTCGCGCTCGCTCGAGGCGAGCGCCCCCGAGAGCTCGCGGGTCTCGACCACGCGGCCGCGCCCGAGCTCCGCGAGGTGAAGCTCCCGCACGGTGAGCGCGGCGTTGTCCGCGGGGCCCGACGCAGGCGTCCGGACGAGGTCGCGCGTCTTGCGCGCGACGACGAGCGCGAGCTTGCCCTGCAGCTCGAGCGGCAGCGTCCCCGGCGGGAGCCGGGGCGAGGCCGGGTCGATCCAGATCGCCGCGCCCTTGCCGCCCACGTGGACGAGGGCGCGATCGAAGACGCCGAGCCCGGGGACCTCGCGCGGCGGGTCGCCCCACTCGCCCGAGGTGAGGGCGACCTCGGCCTCGAGGCCGGCGGCGCGCAGGAGGGCGACGTACAGCGCGGCGAGGTCCTTCGCGTCGCCCTCGCCGCGCGCGAGCACCTCCGCCGGCTTCCCCGGCGCGAGCGGCGCCTCGTCCACCGGCACCCCGGTCGCGCGCACGCGGGGGCGCAGGAACGCCGCGATCCGGCGCACCGCCTCCTCGCGCTTCGGCCGCCCCGCGCCCAGCGCGGCGCGCGCCTCGGCGCGGAGGTCCGCGCCCGCGATCGCGCCCTCGAAGATCGCTCGCACGCGGCCGGCGACGTCGGCCCAGGACTGCCCCGCCGCGAACGCGAGGTACGGCGCGGGCGCGAGCTCCGGCGGCGCGCCGGGGTCGCGTGGCGGCGTCCCGCTCGCGTCGCGGCGCTCGAAGACGAGCGTCCGGATCCCGTTCGCGACCGTCTCGACGGGCGCGAGCTCGACGCCGCGGACGACGAAGCGGACCGGCAGCGCGGCGGGCGCCTCGATGCGGACGCGCACGAGCCGCGCGGAAGAGGCCCTGCCCAGGCCGAAGCGCTGGACCGTGCCGCCGGCGGCGAGCGAGGTCTCGCGCACGGTCGTGACCTGCTCGACGACGGCGCCCGGCCGGACGCCGGGGATCGTCCCGGAGAGCTCGCGCCGCTTGGAGGGCGGGGCGCCGGGATCCTCGACGGGCCCCTCGGCGAGGGCGGCCGGATCGAGCGTGAAGACGCCGTCGGGCGCGACGACGCGCGCGCGGATCTCCGGCCGGCTCTCGCTCCAGGGCGCCCAGGCTCGCTCGACGCGGGCGGACGCGCGCGCGGCCTCGCCGCTCATGGGGCGGTAGACGAGGCGGTAGGTCTGCGCCGCGGCGCCCTGCGCGTCGAGCCGGTAGATCGCCTCCTCGAGGAGCACGTCGAGCGGCGCGCCGCCGGGCGGCGGGAGCGCGTCGGCGGCGGCCCGCACCGCGGCGGGGTCGGCGGAGAGCGGCGCGCCCTCCCAGGGGGCGGCGGCGCGCGCCGCGCGCACGGAGAGGAGCGCCGCGGCGAGCGCGAGCAGGAAGCGGAGGTGGGTAGGCACCGCCGCATTCTGGAGGAGAGCCGGGCGGGCCGCCAGCGACGTCTGCCGACCTGGCGCCGCGCGATCAGTCGCCGGAGGGCGAGATCCGGAACTCGCGCACCTGGGGCAGCCCGTCGAGCGCCCGGGCGAGTCGCCCGAAGTTCCGCTCGTCGTGAGTGCTGATCGTCATCTGGTACTCGAAGGACCGGCCCTCGTTCGCCAGCGCGTAGGAGAGGCCGGCCAGCGCGAACCCGTTCTCCGCGAGCAAAGCGCGCACGGCGTCCTCCCCCATCGCGTCGCCGCGATCGAAGCGGATCCGGTGGTGCGCGAACTTGTGGGCCGGCGCCCGCGCCTCGATCCAGCGGAAGAGGCTGAGCACGCCGAGCGTGAGGAGCGTCGCGTAGAGCGCCGGCACGTACTGGCCGGTCCCGGTGAGCACGCCGATGGCCGAGGTGATCCAGATGGACGCCGCCGTGGTGAGGCCGCGGACGGTGAGCCCCTCCTTGAAGATCACGCCCGCGCCGAGGAAGCCGATGCCGGTCATGATCCCTTGCGCCATGCGGGTGGGATCGACCCGAACCGTCTCGGGCGCGCCGGGGAACCACTCCGCCTGGTAGACGGTGACGAGCATGAGGAGGCTCGCCGCGAGGCACACGAGCGCGTGGGTGCGGAACCCGGCCGGCCGGCCGTGGTAGCTGCGCTCCATGCCGATGGCGCCGCCCGCCACGAGCGCCGCGAGCAGGTGGGCGAGGGCGTCGCCGTGAGCGCGGGAGACGAGCACGTCGAGGGGCACGGCGGAGAGGACCTCGGAGAGCGCGGGCGCCATGGTCCCCTCATCATCCACCCCACGCGCCCGCGGCGTCGGCGCCGGACGGGGCGCGCGGTCAGGAGCGGAAGGCCGCCACGAGCGAGAGCGCGCCGAACAGGAAGAACAGCGACGCGGCCGCCCACCGCATCTTGCGCGACGAGACCTGGTCCGCCACCCGCTCGCCCAGGAACACCGCGAGGCCGTCCGCGGCCAGCATGCCGAGCGTGGTGCCGATCGTCACGCGGACTACAGACTCGTAGCGGGCCGCGAGCGCGACCGTCGCGAGCTGGGTCTTGTCGCCCATCTCCGCGAGGAAGAAGAGGACCGTGGTGGTGAGGAAGGCGCCGAACCGCTCCGGCCCGCTCGCCTCGTCGAGGGTGTCCGGCCGGAGCGTCCACACCCCGAAGGCGATGAAGGTCGCGGCCAGGATCCCCGCGAGCACGTGGGCGGGCACGTTGGCGGAGATCCACGCGCCGACCGAGGACGCGAGCGCGTGGTTCGCGACCGTCGCGACGAGGATGCCGGCCATCACCGGCCACGGCTTGCGGAATCGCGTGGCGAGCGAGAACGCGAGGAGCTGGGTCTTGTCGCCCATCTCGCTCACGGCGACGAGGAGGAAGGAGCTGAGGATGGCTTGCACGGCGGGCGGGCCCTCGAGCGGGGGCGAACCGATACCCGACGAGGGAAGCTCGGTCAACGAACACCGGTCCATCGGTGCGCGGGGCAACGCCGGACCGGTGGCGGCGCGGGGCAGAGGCGAGGTAAACCCTCGAACATCCGCCGTCTTCGGGCCTGGCCGGCAACTTGCTCAAGGCACTCCACGTGATGAACTCGACCGCGACCGTCCAGCGCCCGCCCGCCCGCCCCGCCGCTCCGCCCCGCTCGATGCTCCCGCACGAGCACGGCGCCTGGGGTCAGCTCGCGATGCCGCTCCTCACCGCGCTCGCGATCGGGCGGCCCGGCCTCGCGCCCGCCGCGCTCACGGCGGCGGTGGTCCTCGCGTTCATCGCGCACGAGCCGCTCCTGGTCCTGCTCGGCCAGCGCGGGCGGCGCGTCGCGGAGGAGGAGGGCGGGCGCGCGCGGCGCTGGCTCGCCGTCACGGGGGGCCTCGCCGCCGTCACCGGCGCGATCGGCATCGCGCTCGCGCCCGCGTCGGCCCGCGCCGCGCTCCTGCTCCCGGCGGTGCTCGCGCTCGTCGTGGCGCTCCTCGTCTGGAGGCGGCTCGAGAAGACGACGCTCGGCGAGATCGTCGTGGCCGCCGCGCTCTCCTCGGCCGGCTGGGCCGTCGCCCTCGCCGGCCACGCGCCCGCGGACGACGCGCTCGCCGCCGCGCTCGCCTGGATCCTCGCCTTCGCGGCGGCGACCCTCGGCGTGCGGGTCATCCTCGCCCGCGCCCGCTCGAAGGGCGCGGAGGATCCGGGGAGGCTCCACGCCGCGCTCGCCGCGGCGCTCGCCGGTGTGGCCGTGCTGCTCTCCGCCGCCGGGCTCCCCGCCGCGCTCGCCTGGGCGACCTTGCCGACCGCGCTCCTCTCGATCGTGATCAGCCTCGCGCGGTTCTCGCCGAAGCGGCTGCGCCCGCTCGGCTGGGCGATCGTCGGCTCCTCGGCGGTGACGCTCGTGATCCTCGTCGCGGGGCTCCGGTAGCGAGGGAGCTCACGGTCCTGCCCCGGCGCGACCGGGTTCCGGCGGTGCAATGATCCGACGCGTCAGAGCATCGGCTCGCGCGCGCCGCAGGTGATCGTGCCGAGCTCGAGCACGCCCGTGCCGCTGTCCGGGATCTCGAGCGGCAGCTCGCACAGCTCGCCCTTCCAGTAGATCCGCGCGGCGTGCGCGCCGGCCGGGACGTCCTCGAGCCAGAAGGCGCCGTCGGCGCCGACCGGCGAGCGGCGCGTGCCGCCGGCGACGTCCACCTCGAACGTCCCGTAGGCGGGCACGTCGGCGCGATCGCGCCGCGCGATCCGGAGCCACCCCTCGACGGCGCGCAGCCGGGTGACGTCGAAGCGCACCAGCGCCGCGCCGCGCGGCCGCGCCGCGACGAGCCGCTCCGTGAGGCCGACGCGGTAGCTCTGCGGCACGTCCGCGTCCTCGATCCCGAGGCGGTTGCCGTAGTACGGCAGGAGCCCCGGGACGAGCAGGTCGCCCCGCCCGTCGGTGCGCCCGACCGGGCGCCGGTCGAGGTAGGCGCGGACGCCGCCGACGCCCGGGACGCGCACGAGCGCGAAGCCCTGCTCGACGGGGCGGGTGGCGAAGAGCCGGCCACCGACGAGCACGAGCGCGCCCGAGGCGGACGCGGACCCGGCCTCGCTCCCGTCCACGCGGGCGTAGCCGAGCTCGTAGTGACCGAACTCGGGCTGCGCCTGCAGGAGGCCGCTCACCGCCCCGCCGGCGGCGGAGTCGGCGCGGAGCTGGTAGCCGACGCCCGGGCCGACCGGGACCGAGCGCGACAGGCCCGTGCTCGCGCTCGCGCCGGCGCGGCTCGAGCGGACGCCCGCGTCGAGGGTCCCCCCGCCCGGCGCGGAGAGGACGAGCTGCGCGAACACCGCGCCGGCCGCCTCCGCGGCGCGATCCCTCGTGACCGAGGCGGAGAGGAGGAGCCACGCGCCCGCGCGCACGCGCAGGGAGGTGCGCACATCCACGCGGTGGCTCGCCCCCGCGTCGCGCTGCTCCGCGCCGACGTACTGGAGCTGCAGGCTCGCTCCCCGGCCGAGCGGCGCCGTGGCGTACGCGCCGGCGCGCCACAGGGCGCGGTCGGCGGCGGCCGAGAGCGTCGAGTTCGCGTACCGGGTGGAGAGGAGCGAGGCGTCCGCGCCCAGCGCGAAGCGGCGCGCGACGTGGCGCCAGGCGAGGAACGCGGCGGCCCCGGGCGTGCCCTCGTCCGCGCTCGCGGCGCCCGCGAGCTCGAGCTCGCTCGAGCCGACGCCGAGCGCGGCGGAGGCGCCGCCCTGCTGCACGCGCGGGCCGAGCTCCAGCCGCGCGCCGCCGGTGAACGCGCGCGTGAAGCCGCGCCGCTCCCGCGCGACGAGGATGGGATCGCCGTAGGCGAAGCTCTCCGTGCCGAAGCGCTCGCGCACCGCGCCGACCCACAGGCCGGGCTCGTCGAGCCCGGGGGCGAGCAGGCCCTGCGCCTGGTAGTGCGCCGCCTCGATCGCCTGCGTGCGCCCGAAGGCGTCGCGCACCACGATCCGGACGTCGTTCGCCCCAGTGCTGACGGGCAGGTTCGAGAGGTCGTAGGTGCCCGGCGCGACCGTGAGCGTGCGCGCGAGCGCGCCGTTCACGTAGACGTCGATGGTGGAGGGCGTGGCGGCGAAGGCGGTGGCGCCGGGGAGCGGCGTCCGCGCGAGGTACGGATCGAGCGACAGCTCGCGCGCGAGGCCGACGCCGCCCACGAGCGGCGCGCCGGAGAGCGCGTCGGGGGGGATCGCCGCGTCGCCGGCGGTCAGGCGGAGGAGCCGCGCCGGGCGGTCGATCGTGAGGGTCGTGAGCCCGCGCACCGCGCCCGCCGCCCGGGTCGCCGAGACCGAGCCGGCGAGGAGCGCCGAACCGTGCGAGACGCCCGCCTCGAGGAACCCGGACACGTCCTCCTGGGTGGTGGCGCGCCCCGCGTAGTTGAGGAACGCGCTCGGGGCGTCCCCCGTCTCCAGCCCGGCGGGGCGGCTCGACGCGCGCAGGTCGAGCGCGCCGTGGCCGAGGAGCGATGGGGCGGCCTCGAGCCGGATCGCGAGCGCGCGCTCGTCGAGATCGAAGCGCACCCCGGGCGCGAGCGAGCGGAGCGACACGAGCGTGCGGCCGTCGAGCTCGCGGCGGGCGCCGCCGAAGCCGGCCAGGCCCGCGCGCACGAGGTCGGCGGGCGCGATCCAGATGTCCTGCGGCGCCACGAGGACGAGGGCGGTGTCGGCCGGCCCCCCGTTCACGAAGAGCTGGAGGAAGGCGGGGCGAAGGTCGCCCTCGGCGGCCGAGAGGTCGCGAGGTGCCGCCGCGGCGGGTGGCGAGGTGAGGTCGAGCTGCTCCGCGCTCGCGAGGGGGAGGGCCGCGGTCGGGGTCGCGGTCGAAGGCGGCGCCGGGTTCGGGGTCGGGGTCGGGGTCGGGGTCGCGGTCGGGGTCGGGGTGGACGTCGAGATCGGGGCCGCGGTCTTCGTCGAGGTCGGGGTCGATGTCGTGGCCAACGCCGCCGCGGCGGCCGCGGCGGCGACGAGCGCGAGCGCGCGGGCGAGCTTCCTACGGATCACGGCACGCGCCCGGAGCGCGCGCCTCGATCGCGCCGCGCGCCAGCGCGGCCGAGACGACGACGCTGGCGGCGCGCGCGCACGCCTCCGGCGGGACCGCGACCTCGTAGACGCGCTCGCCGCCCGCGAGCACGTACCAGGCCTCGAGCGATCTCTCGAGCACCCGCGCGCCGTCGGCCGCGACGAGCGCGAGCGTCACCGCGCTCGGCCGCAGGCGGACCGTCCCGGGGTTGCGCAGCGCGAAGCGGACGTGCGTGCCGTCGCGACCGAGGAACGCGAGCTCACCGCGCTCGACGCGTGCGGCCGGGACGAGGAAGACGGGCACGCCGACGCGGGTCAGCACCTTCACGCGCGCGGCGTCCTCCGCGGTCTCGGCCTGCGGCAGCTCCTCGATGAAGATGCGCCAGGTGCGCTCGGTCGCGGCCGGCGCAGCGTCGGTCCCGATGCGCAGTGAGCGCGCCTCTCCCGCCCCGAGCTCGAGGAGCGGCGGGAAGACGGCGAGCTCGCGCGTGGGGGACAGGTCCATCGCCCCGTCGGGCTTCTGCGCCCAGCGGAACGCGCGGATCTGGTAGCGCGCCGGGGCGCCGCCGCGGTTCCGCAGCGACATGAGCGCGGTGCGGGCGCCGCCGGACAGCTCCACGTTCACCGGCGTGACGTCGAGGTCGCCGGCGCGGGCGGCCCCGGCCGCGAGCGCGGCGAGGACGAGGAGGGCGCGGGCGGCACGGAGGAGCGGTCGCATGAGCACGTGAAGTGGCGGGGTGGGCGGCGCCGGAGTCTAATACGCGCAATTCGACGCCAGCAATGAAACGGCCGCGCTCACATGCTCGCACCGCAGCGCGTCGCGCGGCCCTCGCCGCGGCGGTGGTGGGCGCCGTCCTCTGCGCGCGGGACGCGGCCGCGGTCCAGCCCACCTGCAGCGTGAGCGTCGCGAGCGCCATCGCCTTCGGCGCCTACGATCCCTTCTCGACGGTGCCGCTCGACACGACCGGGACCATCACCCTGCAGCACTGCTCGCAGACGCCCGTCACGATCGCGATCGGGCCGGGACGGTCCGGGTCGTTCTCCTCGCGCGCGATGCGGGGGCCGGGCGGCGACCTGCTCCGGTACGACCTGTACCTCGACGCGGCCCGCTCGATCGTGTGGGGCGACGGAGCTCCCGGCACGTCCACGTGGGCGTCGGCCTCTCCGAGCGACCGGACGATCGCGGTGTACGCGCGGGCGTTCGCGGCCCAGGACGTGTCCGTCGGCGCGTACGACGACACGATCACCGTGACGATCAATTACTGAGCGCGCTATCGCGTGCGCTCCCGTGCCCGGTTCACCCACAGCGGCGTGCTCGGCGCACTTTTGCGCGTCACGGGATCGTGGCCTTCTGCGCTATCGCAAACGCAATATGCTGGCGATTGCCAGGCGCGCGTGCAGGATCCGCCGCCGACCACCCACGCAAGGACCCGCCCCATGAACCGCACCGCCCTCCGCCTCTCCGTCGCGCTCGCCGCCGCCCTCCTCTCCACGGCCGCGCGCGCCGCGACCGCCACGAACACCTTCGCCGTCACCGCCCAGGTGGCCGCGAAGTGCTCGGTCACGACGAGCGACATCGCCTTCGGGAGCTACGATCCCACCGCCGGGGTCGACCTCGACGCGCAGGGGTCGCTCACCGTCACCTGCACCAAGGGCACCTCCTTCACGGTCGGCCTCGACAACGGCACCTCGGGCATCTCGGGGACGCGCCAGATGTCCGGCGCGGGCGACGTGCTCGGCTACGAGCTCTACTCCGACTCGACCCGCACGGCCGTCTGGACGAACGCCGCCATGCCGGCGTCCCAGGGCGCGGCGGGCAAGGCCGGCAACCTGCTCTTCGTCTACGCGCGCATCCCCGCGGGCCAGTACCCCACCGCCGGGAGCTACAGCGACACGGTCACCGTGACCGTGAACTACTAGGCGCACTCACGCCGGCAGCGTCCGGCGCGGAGGGGGACACCCGGGACCTCGATGGTCCCGGGTTTTTCGTTTTCTGGGCGCGAGCTCGACGCGGGGCCCGGGACCGCCGTGCGCGGTCGAGCGAACGGCGGCGGACGTCCGGAGATCGTCGAGCCGGAACGCCGCCAGTTCGCCGCCGCCCCGGCGGGGGCACTTCTCTACGGCAACTCCCCGATCTATTTGAGGGGCCCCCTCGCGTGGCGTCTTCCACGGCACGCGCGGCCTCGGCTCGCCGCGCATATCCACGAAGACACGATGGAGAACCTGCCTCCCTCGCCCGCGAACCACCCGGACGGCGACCGCTCCGAGCCGCCGGCGCGCGCGCCCGCGGAGCGCAACACCACGCGCGCGGAGCGCCCGCGAGCGGACGCCGAGCGGCCGGTCTCGATCGGCGAGGCCCAGCCGATCGACGTGCTCGCGGTCGACGACGACCCGCGCAACCTCGAGGTGACGCGCGCCCTCCTCTCCGGCTCGGGGGCGCGCATCGTCGAGGCCTCCACCGCCGAGGACGCGCTGCGCATCCTCCTCAGGCGCCAGGTCGCGCTCATCCTCCTCGACGTCAACCTGCCGGGGATGTCGGGGCTCGAGATGGCGAAGCTCGTGCGCGCGCGCGAGCGGACGCGTCACACGCCCATCATCTTCCTCACCGCGAGCTCCGACGTGCGGCTGCTCGAGCGCGGCTACGCCCTCGGCGCCGTCGACTTCCTCACCACCCCCGTGCCGGAGCAGGCGCTCCGCGCGAAGGTCGCGTTCTTCATCGAGGCGCACCGGAAGAACGAGGCCCTGCGCCGCAACGCGGAGCTCCTCCGCGCGGCGCAGGAGCGCGAGCTCGCGCGGAACGTGGCCGAGGCGCGGCGCCGCTGGGAGGAGGAGGCGCTCCGGCGCGAGATGGAGCGGGAGCGGCGGCTCGTGGAGACGCTCCACCGCGCGAACCAGCGGCTCAAGATCCTCTCCAGCGTCCGCAGCGATCTGCTCACGGCCGAGAGCGTGCGCGAGCGGCTCCCGGCCATCTGCGACCGCGTGGCCTCGCACCTCGGGCTCGAGCGCTGGGCGCTGCACGTCGCCGGCCCGGACGGGCGGCTGACGCTCGCCGCCGCGGGCGGTGGGGCGGCCGAGCCGGGGCTCCTGGCCGCGCTCGATTCGGCCGAGGCGATCCTGGGCGGGCTCGCCCCGTGGGTGTCGGCGCGCGGAGAGCCGCTGCCGCCGATCGCCGCCGTGCTCGGCGTCGCCTGCTGCGTGGCGCGGCCGTGCCTCGCGGGCGGAGAGGTGGTCGCCACGCTCGCCTTCGGCTCCGCCGAGCGGGATGCGTGCGACCCGGACGACCCCGCCACGCTCGAGCTCGTCGGCTACGCCGTGGGGATGGCGCTCGAGCGCGATCGCCTCATCGCCGAGCTGCAGGGCCGCAACGCGGAGCTGCGCGAGGCCGACCGCCGCAAGGACCAGTTCCTCGCGATGCTGGCGCACGAGCTCCGCAACCCGCTCGCGCCGGTGACGAACGCGGTGCGACTCCTCCAGGAGTACGGCGCCGACGCCCGCCTGCGGGAGCGCGCGCTCCAGGCGGCGGGGCGGCAGGTGCGGCACATGTCGCGCCTGGTCGACGACCTGCTCGACGTCTCGCGGGTCCGGAGCGGGAAGGTCCGCCTGCGCAAGGACACCGTCGATCTCGTCCAGGTGGTGCGGGAGGCGGTGCAGACGGTGGACGAGCTCGTCACGTCGCGGCGGCACACCCTCGTGGTGAGCCTGCCCGAGGCGCGGCTCGGGGTGGACGGTGACGCGGTCCGCCTCGCGCAGGTGGTGGAGAACCTCGTCGCGAACGCCGCGAAGTACACCGATCCCGGCGGCCACCTGCGCGTCGCGCTCACGCGCGAGGGGGACCTCGCCGTCCTCTCGGTGCAGGACGACGGGATCGGCCTCGCGCCCGAGCTCGCCGGCGGCATCTTCGAGCCCTTCGTCCAGGCCGAGCAGGGAGTGGACCGCTCCCGCGGCGGCCTCGGCATCGGGCTCTCGCTCGTGAAGAGCCTGGTCGAGATGCACGGCGGCACGGTGCGGGTTGAGAGCCCCGGCCCCGGCCGCGGCTCGACGTTCACCGTACGGCTCCCCGCGCTCCCTCCCGGCGCGGCGGTGCCCGCGCCGCCGGCGGCCTCGTCCGTGCCCCCCGCGGCCGAGGCCCGCGCCGTGACCCCGCGCGACATCCTCATCGTCGAGGACATCGCGGACATCCGCGAGACCCTCGGCGAGCTCCTGCGCCGGCGCGGCCACGCCGTGCGCGAGGCCGACGGCGGGCGCTCCGCCTTCGCCCTCGCCGCCGACGCGCCTCCGGAGATCGCGCTCGTCGACATCGGGCTCCCCGAGCTCGACGGGTTCGAGGTGGCGCGGCGCCTGCGCGAGCTCGTGCCGGCGGTCCGGCTGGTGGCGCTCACCGGCTACGGCGGCTCCGAGGACCGGCGCCGCGCGGCCGAGGCGGGCTTCCGCGCGCACCTCGTGAAGCCGGTGGACATCGACGACCTCGTCGCCCTCATCGACACGCTGGACTGAGCGTCATCTCCGGGACGTCGAGGGCTGGCGCCCGCAGCGCGCAGCTCGACGCCGGCCAGCTCCGCGCGTCCTGGTGGCCGCGACCCCTCCGGCCGGCCCGCGCGCCTGCGGCGAGCTCAGGGGACCGGCTCGCCGCGGACCTTGGCGCGGAGGTCCACCCACCAGTCGTTCACCGTCCCGTACACGTCGTCGGGCCCCTGGTCGGCGCGGCTCGAGGTGTCGAGATGGCAGACGAACTCGAGGGCGCTGACCCCGTCACCCACGGCGTACGCGACGAGCGAGCCCGACTGCACGCGGATGTCCTCGATCCCCTCGACCTTCTGGTAGCGGAACCCGATCTGCTCGGGCGCCTCCAGCGTGCCGAGGAGCGGGCCGCCGCGGTACACGATCGTCCACCGCCCCTTGTAGATGGCCGGGCCCGCCGCGTAGCGGATCGAGAACGAGATGGGGTAGTCGGGCTCCACGTCCGCCGTCGCGTACCAGCTGTCCGTGCCGTGGATGCGGCTCACGCGCGGGTCGCGCAGCGCCTCGAGCACCTGCGGCACGGACGCGTGCAGGTAGGCCGCGCCGTGCGCGAAGGCGAGCCGGCCCTCGCGCCAGCCGGACACGATCTGGATGGCCTCGGGGTGCGGGTCGCCTCCGTCCGGCGGCGGAAAGGCGGCGGTGGAAGGCTCGATCGGCTGGTAGCCGGCCGCCGGGTCGAACGGCGTCTTCACGTTGTCGGGGCACCCCGTGAGCGCAGCCGCCGCGAGCGCCGCGAGCGCATGAGGGACGCGCATGATCGGCCTCCGGGTGAACGCATAGCGCCGCCGCGGAGCGGCGCCGCTCCCGCACGGCAGCGCGACCCGAGCGGGAGACCTCGAAACGGCACGTTGACGCAAGGTCCGTGCGGTGGTGCGCTCCTCGACGGTGGAAGATTCGCACGCGGTCGCCATCCCGAGGTCGCCATGAAGAAGCTCCTCGCACTCTCCGTCGCGCTCGTCCTCACGGCCTGCGGCGACGGCGGCAACGACAAGAAGGGCCCGGCGCTGACCGGGAAGCTGTTCGGCCAGACGTTCGACCCGGCGGAGGTCGTGTTCGCGGGCCCGCAGCAGTCGGCGAGCTGTACGTTCCCCGGGGTGCCGATCACCTACGGCATCGGCGACGCGCTGATCGCGTTCTCGCCGCAGGCGGGCGCATGCGCCCTCGCGGACCCGTGCCACGGCCGCAAGGACTTCACGTTCGTCGCGGGGCTGCTGGCGCACGCCCAGGTCCCGGCGACGGCGCAGGCCCCGGCGCTCGACGCGGGCTCGTACGCGGTCTACGCGACGCTCGACGAGGCCGTGCCGGCGATCGCCGCGAACGTGTCCGGTCCCATCCGCGCCGCGCTGCTCCCCGCGCAGAAGACGGACGCGCAGTGCGTCCCGGGCACGCCGCCGAGCGCCACGGGCACGATCCGGATCGACTCCGTCGGCGCGACGGAGCTCGTGGGCGAGATCGACGTCACGTTCTCGGACCAGCAGGGGGGCTTTTTGCGCGGGCCGTTCACGGCCAAGGCGTGCCCCGGCGTCACGTTCGACGCCTGCTTCAGCGACACCGGCCTGACGTGCTCCGGGACCCCGACCTGCCAGTGATCGCGTCGCGCCGCGGGGCGGCCGCCATCGGGCGCCTCGCGGTCGTCCTCTCGCTCGTGCTGGCCGCGGGGGCGCCCGCGGGCTCCCTCGCCGGCGAGGACGAGGGCGTGTACCTCGGCCCGCGCTTCCGCTGGGCCGAGATGCCCGTCCTGCAGCGGGTCCTCCACGACGTCGTCGCGATCCCCGCGAACGCGCCGCGCTGGAGCGCGGGCGACTTCGGGCAGCTCGCCCTCTGGTCGGGCGCGGTCGGCGCGCTGATGTTCCCGCTCCACGACCCGGCCGACGCGCGGCTCGATCGCTGGATTCACCGGGAGCTCGACTCGCGCCTGCCCACCGTCTGGACGGAGTGGATGCAGCCGACCCTCTGGGCAGGGATCGCGGCCGGCGGGCTCGGGACCTGGGGGTGGGCGGTAGCGCACGGCGACCAGCGGGTCGCGCAGGGCTGCTCGCTCATGGGCGAGGCGCTCGCGGTCTCGCAGGTCTACCACCTCACCCTCAAGTTCGCGCTCGGGCGCGACGGCCCCTGGGACGGCGACCAGAGCGGCGACATCAAGGGCCCCGCGAACGCGCTGCGCGTCTACCCTGCGGGCACGCCGTCGGGCCACGCCGCGACGCTCTTCAGCCTCGCCACCGCGGGCCTTTCGTACTTCCGGCCGCCGGTCTGGGTGCAGGTGCTCGGGTACGGCGCCACGACCACGCTGGTCGCGTTCCACGTCATCGACCACCGCCACTTCCTGTCGGACTCGCTGTGGGGCTCGGCGATGGGCTTCTACGTGGGGAGGTGGGTGGTCCGGCACCGCGCCTCGCCGCTCGACGCCGACGGGCGCGCGATCCGCGCTCCGCGAGCCTCGGTCGTGCCGCTCGCCGTCCCCGGCGGTGCGGGGCTCGCGCTCGTCGTCCGCGACTGACCGGAGCCCCTCCCGCCCCCCGGTGGGGGCCGCGACGTCATGCCGTTGATCCGCGCCGGGGCCGATGCTTTCTCTCCCGCATGCGCTCGTTCACGCGGTTCGCCTGGGCGGTCCTCACCTACAACCTGCTCGTCGTCGCCTGGGGTGCCTTCGTGCGCGCGACCGGGTCGGGCGCGGGCTGCGGCAAGCACTGGCCGATGTGCAACGGCCAGGTGGTGCCGCGCGCCCCGGCGGTCGAGACCGTCATCGAGTTCACCCACCGCGCGATGAGCGGCCTGGCGCTGCTCCTCGTCGTGGCGCTCGTCGTCGCGGCCGTCCGTGCGTTCCCCGCGGGCCATCCGACCCGCAAGGCGGCGTGGGCGTCGCTCGGCCTCATGATCCTCGAGGCGCTCGTCGGCGCGGGGCTCGTCCTCTTCGGCTGGGTGGCGAAGGACACCTCCTTCGCGCGCGGCTGGGTGATGGGCGTGCACCTCACGAACACGTTCCTCCTGCTCGGCGCGCTGGCGCTCACCGCGGACTGGAGCGCGCAGCCCGGCGGGATGCGCTTCGCGGGGCGCGGGGCGCTCGCGGGCGGCCTGTGGCTCGGGTTCGCGTCGGTGCTCATCGCCGGCGTGACCGGGGCGGTGGCCGCCCTCGGGGACACGCTCTTCCCGGCCACGAGCTTCGCGGAGGGCCTGCGCCAGGAGCTCTCCACCGAGGCGCACGTGCTGCTGCGCCTGCGCGTCCTCCACCCGTTCGCGGCGATCGCCACTGCCGCGGTGCTGCTCCTCGTGGCGCGGCTCGCCCTCCGGCTCCGCCCCGACGCGCGCGTCCGCCGGGCCGCGCTGGGCCTCATCGCGCTCGTGGGCGCCGAGCTCCTCGCGGGCGTCGTGAACCTCGTGCTCGCCGCGCCTGTCCCGCTGCAGCTCCTGCACCTCCTGCTCGCCGACCTCGTCTGGGTCGCGCTCGTCCTCCTCGCGGCGGCCAGCCTCGCCCCGGGGCGGGTGGAGGTCCCGAGCGAGACGCCTGCCGCCCTGCCCGCCGGGCTGCGCGGCTAGCCGCTGCCAGGCTCCCCGTTACGTCCTCGTAGGCGACCGGGTACAATGCCGCGCCTCGTGCGTGCGGCCGGGGGGCTGCGCTCGTCCCGAGCGCTGGCTCGGTCGCACGGAGAACCAGGAGAAATTGAAATGCACGTTCGGACCACTCGGGTCGTCGCGCTTGCGACGCTCGTCACCCTCATCGCCTGCGGCACCGCCGGCAAGCGCACGGCCATCGGCGGCGGCGCGGGCGCCCTCCTTGGCGCGGGCGTCGGCGCGCTGGCGGGCGGCAAGAAGGGCGCGCTCATCGGCGCAGGCGTCGGCGCGTTGGCCGGCGGCTCGGTCGGGCTCTACCTCGACAAGCAGCACAAGGAGCTCGAGAAGGTCGCCGAGGCGAAGCGCACCGAGAACGGGATCCTCGTGAACATGAAGAACGACATCCTGTTCGACACGAACAGCGCCGACCTCAAGGCCGAGGCGGTCACGCAGCTCACGCAGGTGGGCGACATCCTCGCGAAGTACGCGGACGACCGCATCCAGATCGAGGGCCACACCGACTCGTCCGGCTCCGACTCGCTCAACGAGACGCTCTCCCGCAAGCGCGCGGACTCCGTCCGCACCGTGCTCGTGTCGCGCGGCGTCCGCGAGGAGCAGATCTCGGTCGCTGGCTACGGCGAGTCGAAGCCGATCGCCGACAACGCCACGAAGGAAGGCCGGGCGAAGAACCGCCGGGTCGAGGTGCACATCGACGTGCCGAATCCCAGTTAGAGCGGGGGACTGCGTCCCCCGCCCCGTCGAGCGAAGCTCGACGGGGCCCCACCCC
>NZ_JALCZB010000008.1:17097-97289 GCF_022690745.1 Anaeromyxobacter sp. SG64
CCCCCCCCGCCGCCCCCCCCCGCCGGGCGGGGGGGGGGGGGGGGCCGGCCCCCCCCCCCCCCCCCCCCCCCGCGACGGCTCCCCGCCGGGAGGGGGCGCTGCCCCCTCCCCACGCTGCGCGTGGGGCCCCTCCCCCGGGTACGCGGTCGTTCCGATAAATGCGGACGATCGTGAGCGATGGGCGCAGCGCTTACCGGCTTACGGCGGCTTTCGCCCGCTCGGCCGCTCGGTCCAGCCCGCTCCACCTGGCGCTGGCGCGGGCCTTCCTCGGCTGCGCAGCTTGAGAGACACGAGCGCCGCGGGCGTGAGGGGGGGAGCATGCGAGACCGGATCGCGTGGCCGGAGCTGCCGCTGTCGCGCTGGAGCGACACGCGCGCGACGCTGCACATGTGGACGCAGGTCATCGGCAAGGTGCGCCTCGCGTCCACGCCGCTCGTGAACCACTGGTGGAACGTGCCGCTCTATCCGACGGCGCGCGGGCTCACGACCTCGCTCATGTTCCACGGCGCGACCGGCTTCGAGATCTCGCTCGATCTCCTCGACCACCAGCTCGAGGTCGCGACGAGCGACGGGACCTTCGGCGCGATGCCGCTCGTGGCGCAGCCGGTGTCGCGCTTCCACGCGCGGCTCATGGGGATGCTCCGCGACCTCGCCATCGACGTGCCCATCCGCACGATGCCGGTGGAGGTGCCCGACCCCGTCCCGTTCGACAAGGACGACCTCCACGCCTCGTACGATCCGGAGTTTGCGCAGCGCTTCTGGCGCGTGCTCCTCGCGACGACCCGGGTCCTGTGCGACTTCCGCGCGCGCTTCCTCGGCAAGGCGAGCCCGGTGCACTTCTTCTGGGGGAGCTTCGACCTCGCGGTCACGCTCTTCTCCGGCCGGCGCGCGCCGGAGCGTCCCGGCGCGGACTGGATCACGCGCGAGGCCTACTCGCACGAGGTGATGTCGTTCGGCTTCTGGCCGGGCGGTGGCGGGTTCGAGGACGCGGCGTTCTACGCGTACGCGGCGCCGGAGCCGCCGGGCTTCGCCTCCGCGCCCGTCCGTCCGCGCGAGGCCCGCTACGACCAGGGGCTGCACGAGTTCCTGCTGCCCTACGCGGCGGTCTGCGCCGACGCCGATCCGGACGCGCGGCTCCGGGAATTCCTCGAGACCACCTACGAGGCCGGGGCGGAGCTCGGAGGCTGGGATCGCGCCGCGCTCGAGCGCGGCGCGCCCGCGGAGGCGGCCGCGCCGGCTTACGGCGAGACCTCCGGCGCCCCGCCGCCGGTCCACTGACCCCCCGGCGGGCGTTGAGGCCTGCTCGCCCGCCGGCAATGGGAGTGCCCGGATCGCGGACCGGCACGTGGAGGAGCCATGAAAGAGACGCACACCTGGAACGACCGGCTCGAGGTCGGGCACGAGGCGATGGATCACGACCACCACCTGCAGATCGGGCTGGTGAGCGCGTTCGTGGACTCCCTCGAGCAGGGCCGCCCGTGGATGGCGCGGCGCCTCGCCGATCAGCTCCTCGCTTACAGCGTGGCGCACTTCGGCAGCGAGGAGCTGCTCATGGAGGGCAGCGCGTTTCCCGAGCGCGACGCCCACGCGGGCGAGCACGGCGCGTTCCTCGAGCAGATGCGCGAGCTGCAGCGCGCGTTCGCGAGCGGGGACGAGCAGCTCGCCACGACCGCGGCGCTCGACCTCCGGACCGCCCTCGCGGCGCACATGAACGACGCCGATCGGCGGCTCGCGGCGCACGTCGCGCCGCACACGCACGGCTGACGGACCTCCGTCGCGTCCCAGCGCGGCGAGCGCTCGCCCGTCTCCCCGTGGCCCGGAAGCGTCGTTCTCGACGCAAGGAATTGCGGCTGTGCGCCGGCGGTTCGACACCTCGGTCTCTCCGGAGGTGTTCGTGGCCACGTTCCTCGCCGTGCTGATCGCCGTCTCGCTCGCCGTGCTGGTCGCTGCACTCGCCAAGCTGACCCGCCCGTCCGGGCCGGCACGGCTGCCTGCGCGCGTGACGGTGCCTGCCCGCGCCGGCCGCCTGCGCCGCCGTCGCTGACGGCGAGCCCAGCCGACGGTGCGCGCGCGACCCTCTCCCGGTCGGCGCCGCTCCGGTGAACGCGCATTCATGTCGTGGCGCGTGGTCGCTTCGCGCGCCCCGTCGCCTCTCCCGCCAGCGCGCGTCCCTCGACCGTGGGATGCCGCGGGCCCTCGGTTCACTCTCCGTTCTGTGCGCGGCGAGACCCAGGCCACCCACTTGAACGGGTTCGCAGCGGGTCCGGGGCGAACGGGGTAGACACCGTAGGTGAAGGGTGGGGCGCTGCGTCCGGCGGCGAGGCGGGGAGCCGCCCGCGCGCACGGGCGCGAGCCGCGGCGTTTGGGGCGCGCGAGCGCTCGCCAGGCTCGGGCGGCGGCTCCGCGCGGGCGGGACGTCCGCCCTCCCGCCGCGTCTCCGTCGCGCCCATCGTTCGGGGAGGGGGACGCCACCATGACGCGTCGAGAGTTCCTGGAGCTGTCCGCGGCCATGACCCTCGCGCCGCTCGCCGCGTGCGGCGGTCGGTCGGCACAGGGCGGGACGCATGACGCCGTCCCGGCGGCCGGCGGGTCGCCGCTCCCGCAGCGGAAGCTCGGGCGCACGGGCGTGGCGGTCTCGCTCGTCGGGCTGGGCGGCTTCCACATGGGGATGCAGGCGACGGAGGAGGAGAGCCTCCGCATCGTCCGCACCGCGGTGGACGGCGGCATCACCTTCCTCGACAACTGCTGGGACTACAACGACGGCGAGAGCGAGCGGCGGATGGGGAAGGCGCTGCAGGGCGGTTACCGCGAGAAGGTCTTCCTCATGTCGAAGATCGACGGCCGCGACGCGGCGACGGCGGCGCGGCAGATCGACGAGTCGCTCCAGCGCCTGCGCACGGACCACCTGGACCTCATGCAGATCCACGAGGTCATCCGCCCCACCGATCCCGCGCGCTGCTTCGCGGCGGGTGGCGCCATCGAGGCGCTCGTCGCCGCCCGGCAGGCCGGCAAGCTCCGCTACATCGGCTTCACCGGGCACAAGTCGCCTCGCTGGCACCTCGAGATGCTGCGCGAGGCCGACGCGCACGGCTTCCGGTTCGACACGGTGCAGCTGCCCCTCAACGTCCTCGACGCGCACCACGACAGCTTCGAGAAGAACGTCCTCCCGGTGCTCCTCGAGAAGGACATCGGCGTCATCGGCATGAAGCCGATGGCGGACGCCCGCATCGTGAAGCAGGGGATCGCCTCGGCGGAGGAGTGCCTCGGCTACGCGATGAGTCTCCCCGCGAGCGTGGTCGTCACCGGCTGCGATACCGTCGAGCGTGTCGAGCAGGCGCTGCGCGTCGCGCGGGGCTTCCAGCCGCTCGCCGTGGATCGCATGAACGCGCTGCTCGCCCGCTCCGCCGCGGCGGGGCAGGACGGCGCGAACGAGCTCTACAAGACGACCGAGGAGTACGACGGGACGACGCAGAACCCGCAGTGGCTCGGGTAGGGCGACCCTCACCTCCGCCCGGCGCGAGCCTCCCGCGCGAGCGCGATCCGATCGAGCAGCGCCGCGAGCCGCACCCCGGCCTTCTGGAGCTGCGCCTCCGCCCGCGCCCGCTGCCGGTCCGGGTACGCGTCCGGCAGCACGAGGCTGCGGCCCTCTCGTGGGAGCGGCTCGAGCTCCGCGTACAGCGCCCGCGCGAGCGCATGCGACTCGTTCGCCCACGCGGCGGGCGACGGCTCGGCCGCCGCGCGCGCCGCCTCCGGGCCGCGGACCTCGCGCGCGAGGGCGCGCCCCGCCGCCACCGCGCCGCGGCGGTACAGGATGGGTCGGAGCACGTCCTCGTCCCACACCCGGTGCAGGCTGCGCGGCCTCTTCCCGCCGCGCGTGCGGGTCTCGAGCTCGGTGCCGCCGCGATCGCGACCGTCCGCGTGCAACGGCTGGTGCACGTCCGCGGCGAGGTGGACGAGCCAGCGGAACGCGTCCGCCCTCCGGACGGCCGAGTCTCCGTCGCGGAGCTCTGCGACGGCGCGCTCCATCGCGGCGACGATGCAGGCGTCCCCCGGACAGTCGCGCTCGCGCACGTAGCCGGCGGCGCCGGGAGGGATGTTCACGTAGTGCCAGGGCCGCGTGGCGGGCTCGCGCTGGGCGTCGGCCCATCCGGCGACGCGCGCGTCGGACATGGGCGTCGCGCCGAGGAGCTCTCGCACGAGCCGCCGCGCCGCGGGCGTGAGCCGCTCCTCCGCGACGGCCGCCGCGACGCGGTGGCCCTGCGTGGACCAGGCCGCGGCCGGCGACGGCCCGACGGCGAGCGCGCCGGCGAGGGCGAGGAGCGGGAGCGTGGCGGGGGAGCGGGTCATCTGGCCTCGGCGTCTAGGGGAGAACCTCGAGCCTACCGCTCCCTGCCGACGCGGACCTCGGCTCGCACCGGGTTCGGGGCTTCACACGCGCCCCGCACGCGATACTAGCGCCGCGCGGAGTCGTTGGAACCGAGTGGAACCCGGCGCCGGAGGCGACGAGCGGTCCGGGCCGACCGGACCGCGCCTGCGGTATCGTGCGCGCGATGGATCGCGAGCGCGTGGCGCTGTACGTCGGGACGGTGGCGGCCTACTCGGACATGTACGTGACCCAGCCGATCCTCCCGCTGCTCTCGCGGGAGTTCGGCGTGGGTCCGGCGCGCGCGGGGCTCACCGTCTCGGCGGTCGTCCTCGCCGTCGCCGCCGCCTCGAGCGTGTACGGTCCGCTCTCCGACGCGCTCGGGCGGCGGCGCGTCATGGCGAGCGCGACGGCGCTCCTCTCGCTCGCGACGCTCGCCTGCGCCGCGGCGCCGTCGTTCGGCGCGCTCGTCGGCCTGCGCGCGCTGCAGGGCGCGTTCGTGCCCGGCATGACCGCGGTCTCGGTGGCCTACGCGGGCGACCGGTTCTCCCCCGCGGAGCTCGGACGGGTCGTGGGCGGCATCATCGCCGCGTCGGTCGTGGGCGGGCTCGTCGGGCGCGTCGGGTCGGGCGCCATCGCCGCCCACCTCGGCTGGCGTGCCGCGTTCGTGGCGTTCGCGGCGCTCACCCTCGCCGCCGCGGCGGTGCTCGCTCGCGGGCTCGTGCCGGGCGCGCGCGTCGCCGGGCGCGGGATCGTCGCGGCGTACGCCGGGATGCTGCGGCACCTCCGCGATCCGCGCCTCGTCGGGGCCTACCTCGTCGGCCTCTCGCTCTTCTTCGGCTGGATCGGGATCTTCACCTACCTGCCGTACCACCTGTCCGCCCCGCCGTACGGGCTCTCCACCGCGGCGGTCTCGAGCGTGTACGTCGTGTACGCCGCGGGCGTCGTCGCGTCGCCGCTCGCGGGCAGGCTCTCCGGCCGCGTGCCGCCCCGGCGCCTCATCGGCCTCGGCCTGGCGGGCGAGGCGCTCGGGATGGTGCTCGTGCTCGCGGGGCCCCTGCCGCTCGTGGTGATGGGGCTCGTGGTGCTCGTGCTCGGGACGTTCACCGCCCAGGCGGTCGTGCCCGCGTTCGTGAACGCCTCGGCGCGGACCTCCAAGGGCGGCGCCAGCGCGCTCTACCTCGCCTTCTACTACGCGGGCGGGACGCTCGGCTCGGCGCTCCCCGGGCTCGCCTGGCAGGCCGGGGGCTGGGGCGCGGTGGTGGCGGTCTGCGCCGCCTCGGTCGGCGTCGGGATCGCCGCGAATGCGGCGCTGTGCGGGCGCGCGCCCGCCTGATCCGGCGCGCTCAGCGCGCCGCGCTACTTCAGTAGCTTCACGAAGCCGAGGGCGCGGGACTGGCGCCGCGGGGCGAGGGCCCATCCCCGCCAGCTGCGCGCGACGCTCCGCTCGACGAGCTCGTGGGTCGAGAAGCGACCGGGGCCGGCGGTGAGCAGCGCGGCGGCGATCCCCATGAGCGCGAGGTTGAACTCGAACCCCCCGTTCACGTTGGAGAAGCCCTTCGGCGCGTGCACCTTCGCGACGGCGACCGCCTGCGTGGCGAGGATCGCGAGCGCGCCGAGGCGGGTGCCGATCCCGAGGATCGCGGTCGCGCCGCCGAACACCTCCGCGACGCCGGTGAGCGTCGCCCAGGTGACCCCCGGCTTGATCCCGAGCCCCTCGAACATCTCCCCGGTCTGCTTCGGACCCTCACCTCGCAGCTTCTGCAGGCCGTGGTACAGCATCGTCGCGCCGAGCGTGGCGCGCACCGGGACGAACGCAGCGTCCTTCGCGACAGCGGTCATCGAGCTCACGAGATCTCCCCCCGGGGAAATCTGGTGCCCTGAGCCGGCGCGACAAGGAGCGCGCCGCCTCACGAGCGCCGCCACGCACGGCGGCGCGGCGAGGGCGCGCGGGGCGAGCGCTGGAGGGGCAACGTCACCGGGGCCGGTAGGTCCCGACGCGGACGGCCGCGCGGACCCGCACCGGCTCCGGCAGCGCGGCGATCCGGGCGGCGAGCGCGGCGGCGTCGGCGTGCCACGCGCTCGGGCCCATGCCGACGAGCGTCCGCACCTCCGCATGCTCGAGGGCGAGCTCGCGCGAGGCGAGCACCTCGCCCTGGAGCACGAAGCGCTCCCCCAGGCTCGCCTCGACGCGCTCGGCCTTCTCGGGGTCCACCGCGAGGAGCCCGAGCGCGTCCACGAGCGCGGCGAGGTGCTCGGGCGCGGGCGTGACGACGACGAGCGCGCCGCCCTCGCCGAGCACGCGCCGGAACTCGGGACCGTTGCGCGGCGCGAAGACGTCGAGGACGAGCCGCGCCGCGCCGTCCGCGACGGGCAAACCGCGCCACGTGTCGCACAGCGCGGCCGCGGCCCGGGGGTGGGCGCGCGCCGCGCGGCGGAGCGCCGGCTTCGAGACGTCGAGCGCGAGCCCCGCGGCCTCGGGGAGGGCGTCGAGCACCGCCGCGAGGTGGTGCCCAGTGCCCGCGCCCGCGTCCACCACGAGCCGCGCGGGCCCGGCGCCGCCGGACCACGCCTCGCGCGCCGCCGCGACGAGCGCGTCCGTCACGAACGCGTAGTGTCCCGCGGCGAGGAACGCCGCGCGGGCGGCGATCATCTCGCCCGAGTCGCCTGCGTGCGGGCGGCTGCCGGTGTCGAGGCTCACGTAGCCCTGCCGGGCGAGGTCGAAGCTGTGCCCGGCGGGGCAGCGCAGCGCGCGGCCGCTCCCGGCGGCGACCTCGGCGAGCGGCCCCGCGCAGAGCGGGCAGCGCAGGGCGTTCAGGATCTCGGGGAGCATCGGAGCCCGGCTTAGCACGAACCGGGACCGCGGGTGCCCCGACTCGCCCGCAGGCACGCCTCGCGCCGGCCCGCGCGAGCGTCCGACGCCCTCACGCCCCGAGCTCCTCGACCAGGCGCCGGACGAGCTCGCGCGCGGGCAGCGCGCGCGCCCGCGCGACGCCCTGCCCGGCCCAGAGCGACAGGTGCTCCGGGTCGCCCTGCTGCGCCGCCGCGGCGCGCATCGGACGGGTGAGGGCGTTCTGGAGCGGGTAGGGGAGGATCGCGCCCGGCTCTGCGTCGACGAGGCGCATGAAGGCATTCTCGAGCCCGCGCGCCGGCCGCCCCGAGAACGCGCGCGTGAGCGCGGTCGTGTCGGCGCGCGCGGCGAGGATCGCCCGCTTGTAGGCGGCCGACGCGCCGCACTCCGGCGTCACGAGGAACGCGGTGCCGAGCTGCGCCGCGGCGGCGCCGAGGCGCAGCATCGCCGCGACGTCGCGCCCGTCCATGAGGCCGCCCGAGGCGATCACCGGGACGCGCACGGCGGAGACGCTCTCGGCCACGAGCCGCGCGGTGGGGACGAGCGCCGCCTCGAACGGCCCGGCGAAGGTGCCCCGATGGCCGCCGGCCTCGGCCCCCTGCGCGACGACGGCGTCCACGCCGGCCCGCTCGAGCAGCCGCGCCTCCTCCACCGTGGTGGCGGTCCCCATGGTGAAGACGTCGCGCTCCCGGAGACGCCCGAGGACCTCCGCGGACGGGACGCCGAACGTGAAGCTGAACGCCGCGGGGCGCGCGTCGAGCACCACCGCGAGCTGCGCCTCGAACGTGTCCGCGGGGAGCGCGGGGACCGTGGGCGGGGGGAGGCCGAGGCGCCCGTGGACGCCCGCGAGGAGCTCGAGCATCCGCCGCGCGTCGCCCGCGGCTTTCGCGTCCCACCCGCCGGCGAACAGGTTCACCGCGAAGGGCCTGGACGTCCGCGAGCGGATCTCGCCGATCGCGTCCTCGAGCTGCTCCGGCGAGAGGTACGCCGCGCCGAGGCTCCCGAGCGCGCCGGCCTCCGAGACCTCCGCCACGAGGGTGGTCGTGGGGATGCCTCCGAGCGGCGCCTGGATGATGGGGTGCTCGAAGCCGAGCCGCGCGAGGAGCGCGTTCGCCTGGGCTGCCATGCGGTCTCTCCCTTGCCGAGCGGCGGCCGCCCCTCCGGGCGCGAGCCGAGGTCTCGGGAGGCTCTAGGCCGGAGGAGACGCCGCGGCACAGGCGCGAGGGGGGCGCCCCCGGCGGAGAGTCCGCCATTCATCGAAGCCGAGCGGTGGGTGTTTCGACCGACGTCTTCGCGCGCATGGCGGATTCAGGCATCGACGAAGTCGGCGCACGCGCTCTGAGCGGCGACCCGATGAAGGCGGCGAAGGCGGCGAGCCAGGCGGACGTCTCGTCGTGGGCGTGGAACCGGCTGGGCTCGGCGCAGGCGTGAATTCGCGCGAGCGCATGCGAACGACGCGCATCCACAGCTCGCGCCTGCGCACGGACCCGAGCGTCGCGAAAGGTCGCCGCGGTTCACCTTAAGTAACAGCTATCGCCAGCGATAGTTCGCTACGTCGGGCAATTCGCTCGCCCAGAGCGCGGGCGTCCCAGTTGCGGTGGGTGAAACATTTCCCATTGACGCCCTCTCGCCACGAGCGCGCTCGAGCATACGGGCCGGCGCGAAAATGCCGCTCTCGCGCACGCGCCTCGCGCGTGTCACGCGTGGCGATCGCCGAAAGGCATCGACGAGGATGCGCCGAAGAACGCCGCGCAGGCGCGAGCCTGGAGCGTCTCCGGAGCTCCGAAAATCGCGTGCTACGAAGGGTGTACTGGAGGTGCACCTCATGTCTGCGCTCGCCCCTGCTTCACTCGACTCTAACGTCCTCGCCCTCCGCCTGCGCGAGCTCGCCGGAGAGGAACGAAACGTCCAGGTCGACTTCCTCCTGCACCTCGACGAATTCGATCGGCGCCGAGCCTTCGTCGCGGCGGGTCATGCGTCCCTGTGGGCCTACTGTTTGGAGGCCCTCCACCTGCGCGAGGGCGCCGCCGGCCGGCGTATCCAGGCGATGCGCGTGCTGCGCCGCTTCCCGAATCTCGAGGCTCCGCTGCGCGATGGGCGCCTGTGCTTGTCCACCGTGGCGCTCCTCGGCCAGGTGCTCACCGAGGAGAACGTGGGCGACCTCCTAGCTCGCGCAGCCTTCCGGACCCGGGCCGAGGTCGAGCACCTCGTCGCCTCCATCCAGGCGCGCACCGCGCCGCGCGCAGGCCTCCGCAAGCTGGCCGAGCGAGCGCCCGCCGCGGTGAGCGCCCCGCTGCAGCTCCCAGAAGCCGAGCGGGCCGAGACGGCGACCGCGCCCGGCCCTGCGAAGCCGACCCTCGATTCGCCCCTCGACACCGGTCCGCTCCCGGCGCCCCCACCCACTTTCGTGAAGCCGAAGCGAAGGGCCGAGACGCTCGCCGTGTCGGAGAGCCACTGGTCGCTCCGCGTCACGCTCGATCGCGCCTGCAAGGAGGACCTCGAGACGCTCCGATCGCTCCTTTCGCACAAGGTCCCGGACGGCGATCTCGCTGCGGTGCTCCACGAGGCGATCCGCTGCGCCATCGAGAAGCACGGCAAGAGGAAGGGCGCGGTCGGCCCGAGCGCAAGACGAAGGACGAGGCCTAGGGCGCGAAGGAGCATGCGGCGAAGCCGCCGACGGCGAGGTCCACGATCCCGGCGATAGTGCGCCGCGCGGTGTGGAAGCGCGACGGCGGGCGGTGCGCCTGGGTGGGCTCGGACGGCTGCCGCTGCAACAGTCGCTGGAAGCTCGAGCTCGACCACATCCAACCCGCCGCCCTCGGTGGGCCGACGACGATCGATAATCTTCGGCTCGCCTGCCGACCCCATAATCTTCTTCACGCAGAGAACACCTTCGGGCGCGAGCACATGGATCGCTTCCGCCGCGACGCAAACGCACGGCCGACGCCGCTCTCGCGCGCTGGCGTGGCATCGCTGTATCCCGGGATGCAGCTGGGCATGTGGGCGCCGTGATTCTGCGGGCCGTTCACGGAGCTAGCCGAACCTCCCCTTCCGAACCCGACCCACGTCGGCCCCGTGTCGGTCACCGCTCTTGCCGCCCGAGTGCTCCGAACGGAAGCGTTCTCGGACCGCGCCGGGCCGACCCGTCGATGCCCAACCGGATCGCGCGGTGCGCCGCTGGTCCGTCCGGAGCGGCTCCGTCGGTCAGCTGCCGAAAATGTGACGAATCCCGAATGCGGAGAGCGCGGGACCCTCGACACGAGACACCTCGCGTGCGGGGGAGAGAGTAGGGCCGCGCACGCGCGCCCACCTCACAGGTCGATCCGCCGGAGCCGATGAACCGCCGCCACGATGGGCAGGGCGATCCACGCGAGGACCGAGGCGCAGAGGAGGAGCGCCGCGCCCACCGGTCCGCCGGTGAGCCGCAGGAGCGCGAGGGACGCTGCGCCGAACGCGGCGGTGCCCTGGACGGCGAGGAGCGATCCGACCCGGATCGCGCTCGCGGGGTTCACGACGACCGAGGCCACGAGGAGGCGCGACGCGGCCGTGGAGCGGAGCAGCGTCGCGACGCCGAGCGCGGCCACGTCGACGAGCACCGTCGCGGCGAACCAGACCACGAGGGCGAGCGCGAGCGCCCGCGTCCGCTTGCGCCCCACCGCGCCGGCGCCGACGAGCGCCGCGATCGCGAGGAAGACCGCGGTGAGCAGGACGGCCCCGAGCACGAGGAGGAAGTACGCGCCCGCGCCCTCCTCCCCGGCGTTCAGGAACACGACGAGCCCCGCCGCGCCGAACCCGATGAGCTCGGCGGCCGAGAGGGCGACGAAGAGGCCCGCGAGCTGCCCGAGCAGGACGACGCCGCGCCCGATGGGCTGCGAGAAGAGGAGCTCGGCGGTGCCGCGCTCCGGCGCGACGGCGAGCACGCCCATCACGAGCGCCGCGAGCGGCACCACCAGGACGACGAGCTGGACGAGCGACACGCTGGTGCGCGCGAAGTCCTCGAAGCCGCTGCCGCCCGAGAGGACGTAGCCGCTCGCCGCCACGCCCACGGCGAGCAGCGCGAACACGCCCGCGAAGATCGCCGTCCAGCGCGAGCGGACCGCGAGCGCGATCTCCTGGCGCGCGACGAGGGAGAGGGCGGCCAGCCGGGTCGGTGCGCTCATCTGCCGTCCGGTGGCCCCGCGGGGCCGAAGATCTCCGCGGCGGTCGCCGGGACGCCGCCGCGCGCGGCGGGATCCGCGTCGCGGGAGGCGGCGTCCGCGTGCGCGACGAGGTGCGAGCCCATCGGCGTCTCGAGCCTGGGATTCCGCGTGTACGTGGCGCGCGCCGTCCGGACCCACTCGCCGGTCCGGTGATCGGCGACCCAGGCCACCGCGCCCGCGTGGGGGCGGGACGCGGCCAGGTGGCGGGCGAGGCAGCCGAGGTCGTCGAAGAACAGCGGCTCCTCGCCCGGCGCCACGAGCTGCGCGGCGAAGTGGCGATCCGAGACGGCCATCCGGCAGAAAGCGCAGGCGTCGTTCCGGGTGTCGAGGGGCGCCGGCGCGGGCGACCGGGTCCGGCAGGCGAGCGCGGCGAGGAGCGCCAGCGCGCCGAGCGCGCGCGATAGGGAAGACGTCATGCCCGCACCTCCGTTCCGGAGCGCCCGGCGGCGCCGACGAGCTCGTCGTAGAGGAGGTCGAGCCGCCCCTCCTCCGAGGAGAGGCCGCGCAGCTCGGCGCCGCTCGCGCGCACCGCCTCCAGCGCGGCGGCGCGGACCGCGGCGGGCCCGATCACCACGATCTCGTCTCCGTGGAGCTCGGCGCCGGGTGCCAGCCGCTCGAGCTCGGCCGGGAGCGCGGCCGGCGCGCGCGCGACGCGCAGGCGCAGGACCCCGCGCCGGGCGAGACGCTCCGCGAGCTCGGCGCGATCGAGGTTCCCGACGAGCGCCCCGTCCACGAGCACGGCGACGCGGTCCGCGAGACGCTCGACGTCGGCGAGCTGGTGCGTGCTGAAGAGCACCGCGCGTCCCTCGCTGCGGCCGCGATCGGCGAGCGCGTGGGCGGCGGCGAGGCCGGCGCGGTCGAGGGAGGAGGTGGGCTCGTCGAGCAGGAGGATGGGCGCGTCGGCCAGCGCCACCACGGCGAGCCCGAGCCGCTGGACCATGCCGCCCGAGTAGGTCCCGACCGGACGGTCCGCCGCGCCCTCGAGCGCGGCCAGCCCGAGCGCGGCCTCGGTGCGCCCGCGGGCGGCGCCCCGCAACCGGCGGTAGAACTCGACCACCTCGCGCCCGGTGAGCGCCTCGGGGAACGCCACCTTCTGCGGCAGGAACGAGACGCCCCGCCGGGCCTCGGGCAGCGCCGCGGAGCGGAGCGGCTCGCCGATCTCCACGCGGCCGTCGGTCGGCCTTACGAGCCCCGCCGCGGCCTTGAGGCACGTGCTCTTCCCGGAGCCGTTCGGGCCGAGGAGCGCCACGACCTCGCCGCGGGTCACCGCGAGGTCGACGCGCGAGACCGCGCGATGCCGGCCGTAGCGCTTGCCGAAGGCGTCGAAGCGGATCACGGCGCCTCCACGTGCCGCCGAGGTCGCGCGCCGGCGAGCAGCGCCCCGCCGGCGGCGAGCGCCGCGAGCGAGCCCGCGAGCCCGAGCGGATCGGGCCTCCGCGGGCGCGGCGAGGGGCGGGGTACGGCGGGGAGCGAAGGCGGGCGCGCGAGGGGCCGCCGGTCGGCGACCTCGGACGGCGCGAGCACGGGGAACGCCCGCTCGGCGACCCCCAGCGCCGCGGCGGCGAGGCTCTGGGCGAGCAGATCGGCGGCGGTGAGGTTGCCGCGCAGGTGATCGAACAGGCTCCCGAGCACGAACGGCCGATCGGAGACACCGTCGCCGTCGAGGTCGGGCTCGTCGTTGTCCGACCAGTAGTTGCCGTCGAGGACCGTGTCCGTCCGGCGGCCCACGAGCGTGAGGGAGGTCAGGTTCGCGATGAACGCGTTCCCCTCGATCCGGTTCTCGCCGCACGAGTCGTACACCACGAGGGCGGTGTCCGACTCGGCGACGACGTTCCTGCGCAGGAGGTTGCGGTAGGAGCCCTCGAGGAAGACGCCGCGCGCGTTGTCCGCGAGCAGGTTGTCCTCGGCGAGCGAGTCGTCGCAGGCCTTCAGGAGGAGGCCGACCGAGGCGAAGCCGCGATTGTGGAGGAAGCGGTTCCGCCGGAAGACGAGCCGCCGCGAGTACATGAGCACGCCGCCGGCGTCCGAGCGCTCGAAGAGGTTGTCCTCGAAGACGTTGTCGTCCGAGTACATGAAGTGGATCGCGTAGCGCAGGTCGCGGACGGAGTTGCGGAGGATCGTGCCGTGCGGCGAGGACTGGATGTAGAGCCCGTCGCGGCAGTCGGCGATGTCGTTCCCCGCGAGCGTGAACCCGTCCGTGTTCCAGACGTGGATGCCCGAGCCCTTCTCGCCCGGATCCTTCCCGCGGATGCCGCGCACCACGTTCGCCTCGACGCGCGCGCCGGGCGCCTCCCGCAGGTACACGCCGAAGAGCGCGTTCGCGATCCGGTTGTCGCGCACCACGGCTCCCGGCGCGGAGACGTGCACGCCGGAGCTGTCGCGGCCGAGGTCGCCGCCGCCGCGCCCGTCCACGTCGAACCCGGCCACCGTCACGCCGGCCGCCCGGATCCGGACCACGCTCCCCTTGCCGGAGCCGCGCAGGAGCGGCCGCCCGCGCCCGACGAGCCGCAGCGGGCGGTCGATGACGAGGTCGCCGTCGTACGTCCCCGGCCCGACCTCGACGGTCGCGCCCGCGGGCGCTGCGTCGACGCGCGCCTGGAGCGGCGAGGCCTCGCCGGGGGGCGGCCGGCCCTCGAGCTGCCCCGGCGCGACGCTCGGCATGTCGCCCCCGGCCTGCGCCGCGATGAGGGCGGCGAGGAGCCCGGCCGCGGTCATGCGGGCTCGGCGGCGAGCTCGCGCCGCGCGCCCCGGACGGCGACGGCGAGCGCGACCGCCATCGCGACCGCGGCGACGATGATCGCCCAGGTCCCGACGCCGGGGTACGAGTACACCTCGAAGTTCGCGAGCTGCTTCGAGCCGAACACCGGCGGCATGAACGGCGGGACCTTCACGGGCGCGGTCGGCGCGAGCTCGTGGCCGTACGCCCACATCGTCTTTGCGAACGACCACAGGGAGAACGCGCCGACGTACATGGACAGGACCGTCACGTCGAGCACGTTCCCGACGGTCCCGAACACGGCGGCGCGGAGGAGCAGGAGCGCGAGGGCGCCGAAGACGAACGGCATCCACAGGAACTCCTTGAAGCTCTCCTGCGCGAGGTCGTGCATGCCGATGTAGTGGTTGAGGAGGTTGATCTCCTTCAGGTCCTGGCCGCCGTTGCCACCCACGAGCTGCGAGGCGTAGATGTGCAGCCGCAGGCCGTCCTGGTACTGCGGCGCGAACATCGTCATGTCCCACAGCGGCTGCGTGAGCGCCACGACGAGCAGCACCGCCGCGAGCACGAGGAGCGCCCGCGGCGCAGCGCTGATCGGCGAGTCCAGCACCCGGTGGCTCCTCACGATGTAGCCGCGCAGCCGCCCGGCCGGCGGCGACATCGCCCGTTCCGATCGCATCACGCGCCCTCCGCCGTCAGTCGTGGCCGTTGTCGCGCTTGCGGCCCTTGTCGTCGCCGCCCGCGCGTGGCTTCACGATGAGATAACCCTGCATCTCCTGGTGGAGCGCGGAGCAGAAGTTCGTGCAGTAGTAGGGGAACACGCCCGGCTTGTCGGCCTTGATGGTGACCGTCTTCGTCTCGCCGGGATCGAGGACGAGGTTGCGGTTGTACCCGAGCAGCCCGAACCCGTGCAGCTCGTCCGTCGTCTGCTCGATGTTGGTGATGGCGAAGGTGACGGTGTCGCCCTGGTTCACCTCCACGCTCGTCGGCGTGATGGTGGAGCGGACCACCACGGTGCGCACGATCACCTTGTCGCCCTCGCGCTTCAGGCCCGCCTCCTTCACGTCCCAGGTCGCGAGGGGGTGGTGGTTCTCCTCCTTCGGGTAGACCTCGATCGGCTTCACCTTGTCCGCCTTGATGATCTGCGCGTAGTGCGGCTCGGGCTCGGTGAAGGCGTCGTAGAGCAGCTTCATCTTCTCCTCGGTGATGTCGATGAGCTGCGACGACTCGGGCTGAGACGGCCCGAGCGACAGGTGCCGCCCGTGGGAGAGCTTGTTCAGGGACACGACGTACTTGCCGTCCGGGCTCACCGTGTCGCCCTCGGCGGCTGCGAGGTGGCCGACCGAGTACGAGACCGGGATCTTGTCGACGACCTCCCAGGTCCCGAGCTTCCACTTCGCGATCGCGCTGTCGACGAACAGCGAGGTGTACGCGTAGCCGTCCGTGCCGAACTGGGTGTGCAGCGGGCCGAGTCCCACCGGCACCTCCGCGTCCTTGATCGACTCGTACTTGAGCACCGGGATCCCGTCCTCGTCGCCGGCGAAGTCCTTGTTCCGGATCGCGGTCTGCACCTTCTCGAAGTTGAACGCGGTGGTGACGCCCTGGAGCTTGCCCGAGCCGACGATCCACTTGCCGTCGGGAGAGACGTCCACGCCGTGCGGCGACTTCCCGCAGGGCATGAGGTAGATGAGGCCGGGGATCTCGCGCGGGTCGAGCACGCGCACGCCGCCGATCATCTTGCCCTTGCCTGCGGCGACGGACTTCTCGGCGAGCCGCCAGTCCACCGCGGCGATGTAGTCGCGGTCGCGCTGCGAGGCGGTCACCTCGAGCTTCCCCGTGCCCCGCTCGGAGTTGTAGCAGGTGAAGAACATCCACCCGTCGGACACGCCCTTGCCGGCGTCGCCCAGGTCCCAGTCGAACGGCGGGGTCACGATCTCCCACCCGAGCGACATCTCGCCCGACTTGGGATCGATCTTCACGCCGACGACGACGCCCTTGTAGTCGGTGGCGTACTTCTCGATGGGCGCGTAGGTGCCGAGCGGGATCGGCACCGAGAAGCGCGAGGACATCATCGCGTACTCGGTGTTCGGCGTGACGAAGGACGAGCCGTGGTTGCCCGAGACGTTCGGGATGGGGCCGAGGATCTGCTTCGTCTTGAAGTCGCGCAGGTCGATGCGCGCGACCCGCCCGTTCATGTCGTTGATGAAGAGCCAGCGGCCGTCGTAGTCGCCCTTCGTCTCCGAGAGCCCCGGGTGGTGAGCGTCACCCCAGGTGTACTCGCCGAGCATCTTCCGCGTGTCGTCGTCGAACCCGTAGCCCGTGCCGGGGTAGGGGGTGAACACGGGGATGGTGCCGAGGTGCCGCATCGAGGGCAGCCCGTACACGAACACCTGGCCGGAGTGACCACCCGACGAGAACATGTAGTACTCGTCGAGATCGCCCGGGGCGATGTACGTCTTCTGCGCGGCCACCGCGGTGTCCGATGCGCCTGCCGGGGCGCGGCGTCCTCCCTTCGGCTTCGACGGCGCGCAGCCCGCGATCGAGATCATCGCGAGCGCGGCCGCCGCCATCGCGAAGCGCCTGCTTCCTTGCACCGTCATGGCGTCCTCCTGATGTTAGCGGGCTCGACGCCCGGCTCCGTGGGCTTCGCGGCGGGCTCCGCGCCCTTCGCGCGCTCCTTCTGCCAGGCGGCGAACGCCTCGCGGAGCTTCGCGATCGCGACCTTCTTCTCCTCCGGCGTGAGGATGATCTGCCGGGAGAGCACCACCGCCATCGTGCCGGTCGGCGCCGCGAGGAAGTCGTCGAGGGTGCGGCCGAAGCGCTTCTGCACGTCCTCGACGGCGATCGACAGGTCCGGCCCGATCTGCGCGGGGCTCTTCACGCCGAGCGAGGAGATGCTGTGGCAGACGAAGCATCCGGTCTTCACGAACCAGGCGCCCGGCCCGGTGCGCATCCGCTCCTCCTCCGCCACCTCCTGCTGCGTCTGCGGCTCGCTCCGCGGCGCGCCCGGGGCGAAGGACGTCGGCAGCGACGTGCGCTGCCAGGAGGTGACGAGCATGGCGAGCGCCTGCACCTCGCGGGTCGAGAACCCGAAGTTCGGCATCACCGTCTCCGGGACGATCGCCTTCGGCTCCTTCAGGTGCGCGACGTGCCAGGCGAACGCCGTCTTCTGGCCGAGGAGGCGCGAGTAGTCGTACTGCTCGGGCGCCTTGTCCCCGACGTAGGTCAGGTCGGGGCCGATGGTGCCGCCGCGGCCGTTCACGACGTGGCATGCCCGGCAGCCCTTGTCGCGCACGAGCTTCTTCGCGAGGTTCACCGCGTCGGCCCCCTTCGTCTCGCGCTCGAAGCGGTGGCAGAGGTTGCAGTTGATCTGGATGAGCGTGCCCTTGTCCTCCCAGGCGAGCGAGTACGCCTCGCCGAGGTACGGCCCGAGCACCGGCTCCTCCCAGTGCGGCGCAGGGCCGTGCGCCTCGTCGGCGTCGATCGAGTACCCCTGGCCGCCGTGGCAGGCGGTGCAGCCGAACCGCTCGACCGGGTGGCTCCGGAGGATCTCCGGCGGGTGCGTGCGGAACGGCTCCTCCGCGGCCTCGAACCCCTTCCACGGCCCGGCCTGGTGGCAGGTGATGCAGCGGTCCGCGCGGCGCAGCTCGGGCACCCAGATCTGCACGAGGCCGTCGTGCACCCCCCGCGCCTTCTCCTCGCCGAACTTCTCGGCGACGCGCCCGCGGAACTCGGCCTGGTACCAGCGCCAGTCCTTCGCGCGGTCACTCCACACGAACAGGATCGTCGAGACGACGAGCAGGACGCCGACGATCGCGAACAGGAGCCGGTCACGGGATGCGAACGGCGATGGCGTCACGGGTTCCATGGTCAGAACCGGGTCGGCATCTCGGGCCAGGCCTGCCACGGCCAGTAGAGGTGCCAGTAGGGGCCGCGCGAGAACGTGCCGACGATGGTGAGGAGGAGGACGATGGCGACGATCACGAGGAAGACGGCGTTCTGGGTGCGGCGGCTCCGGGGGAACCACCGCCCCGCCGCCGCGGCCGGGCTGCGATCGAGCCACGGCCAGACGACGAGGAGCGCGACGAGCAGGCCGGGCAGGATGACGCCGCCGACGAGCGCCCCGTTCACGGTGAAGGAGCCGATGCGGATCGTCGTGTCGGTGACGATCTCCTGCAGCCAGAGGAAGTACCAGGGGGCCTTCGCCGGGTTGGGGGTCACGAGGGGGTTCGCCGGCTCCTCGAGCGGCGACGGGACGAACACCGCCAGGATCGAGATCACCGCGACGGTGCCGAGCATGACGAGGGCGACGCGGCGGGTGAGCTCCGGGACCGAGCTGACCGTGGTCTCCGGCCGCTCGACGGACGAGGCGCGGATGAGCGGTCCCTGCCCGCGCGCGACGCCGAGGAGCGAGTACGTCTTGGTGCGGGTGCGCTCCGCCGGCACCTCGGCGGGCGCGGGCAGCCGCGTCGCGTGATCGGCGCGCGCGAGCCCGCCGTCCTTGCGGATGCGCCACATGTGGTAGGCGAACAGCACCCCGAGCACGCCGGGGAGCACGATCACGTGCAGGACGTGGAAGCGCGTGAGCGTCGGCTGGTCGATGGCGCGGCCGCCGAGGAGCAGCTCTCGCATCTGCGCCCCGACGAGCGGCACCGCCGAGGCGATGTTGGTGCCGACCGTGACCGCCCAGTAGGCGAGCTGGTCCCACGGGAGCAGGTACCCCGTGAACGACAGGAACAGCGTCACGAGGAACATCACGACGCCGATGACCCAGTTCCACTCACGGTTCTGGCCGCGGCCGACGCCGTTCTTGTAGGCGCCGGTGAGGAAGACCCGCACGAGGTGCAGGAAGACGGTCGCCACCATGAGGTGCGCGCCGAGCCGGTGCACCGCGCGCATCCACGAGCCGAACGTGACGACGTTCTCGATGTCCTTCACGGACCCGTAGGCCCGCTCGACGGACGGGATGTGCAGGAACAGGAGCGGGATCCCGGACGCGACGAGGAGGGCGAGGAGCGCGGTCGAGATGGTCCCGAGCCAGAGCGAGTAGCGCCACTCCATCGACTCCTTGAGCGAGCGCGCCGGGAACCAGTGGAGGATGAAGTTCGCGACGATCGCGTCGCCCGCCTCGCGATCGGAGGCGGGGCGCACGCTCCACAGGCGGCGGAGGTGGACGCCCGGCGCGGTGCGGGGCGCTTCCGGCGGGACGGTCGGCAGGACGGCCATGGCGCCTCCTCAGGCGGTCGTGAGGCGGAAGCTGCGCTCCACCGGCTTCGCGAGGTCCACGACGAGCTGCCCGTCGTCGGGCGCGATCGAGAGCGCCCACCACTCGAGCGGCCGCGGCGCCGGTCCGGCGACGTTCTGGCCGTCGCCCGTGTACTGCGAGCCGTGGCACGGGCAGAGGAACCGGTGCGTGAGGCGGAGCTCGGTGCCGCCGACCTTCTTCACCACCGGGGAGGAGAGCGCCTCCGCGCGGACGGTGCAGCCGAGGTGGGTGCACACGGCCGAGATCGCGTGGAAGACATTGCCCTCGCGGAACACGAACAGCCGCTGCTCCGGCAGGAACTTCATCCCCTCCGGGAACTCGGCGGGGATCCCGAGCTTCACGACCGTGGGCGCGTCGTAGGAGACGTTCGGGACGAGCGAGCGGAGCGACGCGAGCCCCTGACCGGCGACGGAGGCGAGCCCCACGCCGATCCCGAGCTTCTTCAGGAACTCCCTGCGATCCGAGGTCATGGCGTCCCCTCCGGCGCGGCCGCCGCGGTCCAGCGCTCCGTGAAGGTGAAGCGCTCCATCGTCATCGCGTCCGTCGGGCAGCGGATGGCGCAGAGCCCGCAGCGGATGCAGGCGGTGTCGTCCTTCAGCATGGCGGAGAGCGGCAGCCCGCCGGCCGTGGCGCGCGCCACCACCTCGGCGCGCTCCCCCTCGGGCAGCTCCACCTCGTCGAGCGGGACGAGCGCGAGGCAGTACTCGGGGCAGACGTCCACGCAGCGGTTGCAGAGGACGCACTTCTCCGGGTCGTAGATGGTCTGGACGTGGCAGACGAGGCAGCGCGCCCCTTGCTGCCGAGCCTGGAGCTCCGAGAACCCGACCTCGACCTCGGCGATCCCGGTGCGCCGGTCCACCGGCAGCGTGGGGGGCGGCATCCGATCGAGCAGCTCGAACCCGGCGATCATGCGGTAGTCGCGGGTCGGGATCTTCTCGACGTCGAGCCGCGTCTCGAGCCGGGCGCGCTCCCCGGCGAGGTACCGGTGGATGGACCGCGCCGCGCGCTTGCCGTTCGCGATGCCCTCGATGAGGTTCCGGGGCCCGAACGCGACGTCGCCGCCGGCGAACACCCCCGGCGCGGAGGTGGCGAGCGTGCCGGGGTCCACGCGGATCGTGCCGCCCGGCGTGAGCTCGACGCCGTCCTCCGGGTGGAGGAACGAGAGGTCCGCGCGCTGCCCGATGGCGAGGATGCAGCCGTCGGCCGGGAGGGTCGTCGTGTCCGCGTCGTCGTAGCGCGGCGCGAACCGTCCCGCCTCGTCGAACACCGACAGGACCTTGCGCAGCTCGACCGCGCGCAGCTTGCCGCCCTCGCCGAGGAATTGCCTGGGGCCGCGCCGCGGCAGGAAGCGGACGCCTTCGCGCTGCGCCTCCTCGAACTCCTCGTGGCCCTGCGTGGTGCGCAGGACGGGCATCTCCTCGAACGCCTCGAGGGAGACGATCGTGACCTCCGTCGCGCCGCCGCGCAGCGCCTCGCGCGCGGAGTCGAGCGCCTCCTTGAGGCGCGCGTCCGCCTCGCCGCCGGCCTCGTCCGAGAGGGCCTTCAGCTCCTCCTCGCGGCTCACGCGCAGCGCGGTGCGGGCGGCGTCGAACGCCACGAACCCGCCGCCGATCACGACCACCCGGCGGCCCAGGTCGAGCCGGTATCCCTGGTTGGCGTTGAGGAGGTAGTCGATGGCCTTCACGACCCCGTCGAGCTCCACGCCCGGCAGCTGGAGCTCGCGCCCCTTCTGCACGCCGACCGCGAGGAAGACTGCCTCGAACCCCTCGGCGCGGAGCGCCGCGAGGCCGCGCTCCGGCGTGAGCGGCGTCTCCAGCCGGAGCGTGACGCCGAGCGAGAGGATCGCGTCGATCTCCGCCTGGATCAGGCTGCGCGGGAGCCGGTACTCCGGGATCCCGTAGCGCATCATCCCGCCCGGCTCGGGCGAGGCCTCGTAGACCGTGACCTCGTAGTCGAGCAGGGCGAGGTCGTGCGCTGCGGACAGCCCCGCCGCGCCCGCACCGATCACCGCGACCTTCGGCCGCCGCCGGGCGGGCGGGGCCTCGACGCGCTCGACCGGCAGGTGCCCGGCGTAGCGATTCCCCTCCCGCATCGGCTCGGTCCGGAGGCGGTTCTGCGTCTCGGGGTGCATCGACTCGACGCCGTGACGCTCGCAGACGGTCCGCTTGAGCGCGCGGATGGTGATCGGCGCGTCCACGCTCCCGCGCCGGCAGGCCTCCTCGCACGGCGCGGCGCAGACGCGGCCGCACACGGAGGCGAACGGATTCGGGGCGCGCGCGACGAGGTAACCCTCCTCGTAACGTCCCTCGGCGACGAGCTGGACGTAGCGCCCTGCGTCCGTGGCGACGGGGCAGCCCGCCTGGCACTTCACCTGCTCCTGCCAGTCGCGCAGCCCGGGTATCCGCGCAGTGATCCCCATCGGTGGGAAATTCTCCGCGCGACCCCGTGCCGGGCGGCTCATCCTGCTGGGCACTCCCCATCGTAGACGTCAGGACGCCCGGTCACTCCGGCTGGGCTCGTCGGCTCGGGTGTGGCACGGCGCCGCGGAGCGCGCACTCTCGGAGCGGCACGCCGGCGTCGGCCGCCGAGGGGCCGTGCCGGGCGAGAGCGCCGCGGCGTGGGGCCGGACGGCCCCCGGCCCGATGCCAGCCGCGCCTCACGTGCCGAAGTTCGAGTCTTCCAGGAGGTCACACATGCGCGCGGTGGTGTGGAAGGGACCGGGGAAGGTGTCCGTCGAGCAGGTGGAGGATCCGCGGATCGAGAGCGCGACGGACGTGCTCGTGCGGATCAGCACCGCCGGGATCTGCGGCAGCGATCTGCACATGTACGAGGGGCGCACGGCCGCCGAGCCGGGCGTGGTGATGGGCCACGAGAACATGGGGGTCATCGAGGAGGTGGGGACCGCCGTGCAGCAGCTCCAGAAGGGCGATCGGGTGGTCCTGCCCTTCAACATCGCCTGCGGCACCTGCTTCAACTGCTCGCGCGGCTACACGAGCGCGTGCCTCGTGACGAACGACGAGGCGGCCGGGGCCGCCTACGGCTACGTGGGGATGGGCCCGTACAAGGGCGGCCAGGCGGAGCTCTTGCGCGTGCCGTGGGGCGAGGCGAACTGCATCAAGCTGCCGGGCAAGCCGGGCGACGAGCTCGAGGACGACTTCCTGCTCCTCTCGGACATCTTCCCGACCGGCTACCACGCGGCGGAGATGGCGCGGGTGCAGCCCGGCTCCACGGTCGCGATCTTCGGGGCGGGGCCGGTGGGCCTGCTCGCCGCGTACAGCTCCATGCTGCGCGGCGCCGCCGAGGTGTACGTCGTGGACGCGATCCCCGAGCGGCTCGAGAAGGCGCAAAAGATCGGCGCCATCGCCATCGACTTCCGCAAGGGGCCGCCCGCCGAGCAGATCCGCAGCATGCGGCTCGCGAACCCGCTCGTGCGCGGGGCGATGCGCCGCGGCGAGGAGAAGATGGCGGGCGTGATGTGCGGCATCGACGCCGTGGGCTACCAGGCGAAGGACTTCGAGGATCCGAGCAAGGAGCACCCGACGTCGCTCACCGAGCAGCTCGTCGAGGTCGTGAACCCCACCGGCGCGCTCGGCATCATCGGCGTGTTCCTGCCCGAGGATCCCGGCGGCAAGGACAAGGCGGCGAAGCAGGGCGCCTACACGCTGCCGTGGGGCAAGCTGTGGGAGAAGGGGATCCAGCTCGGCATGGGACAGACGCCGGTGAAGAACTACAGCCTCGTGCTGCGCGATCTCATCATCGCCGGCCGGGCGAAGCCGAGCTTCATCGTGTCGCGGCGCATCCCGCTCAGCGAGGCGCCGGACGCGTACCGGAAGTTCGATCGGCGCGAGCCCGGCTACACCAAGGTCCTCATCAAGCCGGGCCAGGAGGCAGCGGCGCGCTGAACGCCCGATCGAGGCGCGCGATCCGAAGACGCTTCGCGCGCCGTGCCCTCCGCCCGGAAGGGCTCCGGGCACGAACCGCCTCGAACGCCGACGACCCGGCGGATGGCCGGGTCGTCGGGGTACCGCGGGGCCTGGGCCGGGCTACGGCTTCGTCGCGGGCGGCGCAGGCGCCGGGGCAGGAGCCGGAGCAGGCGCAGCGGGGGCGGGCGCGGGCTCCGTCTCGATCCGCTCCTGCGCGGCCTTGGCCTTCTCCTCGCCCTTGGCCTTGGCCTCCGCCGCGGTCGCCTCGCCCTTCGCCTTGCCGGTCTTGGCCTTGGAGACGCCCTTGGCCTTGCCAGTCTTCGCCTTGGCCTTGGCGGTGGTGGCCGTCTCGTGGCCCTTGGCCTTCGCCTCTCCGGCCTTCTCGCCGGCCACCGCGCTCGTCTCGGCGGCCTTCTCCTCGGTCTTCGCCGCGGCGGCCTCGCCCTTCTCCTCGGCCTTGTTCGCGGCGGCCTCGCTCTGCGCGTCGGCCTTCTTCGCGGCCGTGTCGGCCTTCTTGGCAGCGGCGTCGGCGTGCGCTGCGGCGGCGTTGGCGCGCGCCGCGGCGGCGTCGGCCTTCGCCTTGCCGGTCTCCTGGGCGCGAGCCGGGGCAGCGAAGCCGACCAGCGCTGCGAACGCGAGCGTGACTGCGATCCTCTTCGTCATCGTCTGTGTCCTCTCCGAGTGCGGGAGCGTCATCGCTCCCTGGGTGAACCAAGCACGACCGCCAGGGCGGCCCAGGTGGGGCCAAAGAGACCGCGAGTAAACCACCCTCAATCGCCTGCGCTGGATCCCGGAAAGGGCCATCCGGGGCCAGACGGATCGTCGCAGGTCGGAAGGCCTCGGGCTCCGAGAACAGACGCGCCCGTCCTTCGTCTATTCACGCGGCGCCCGGAGACCGGTGAGACGGCTCGTTCACCGCTGCGCGATCCCCTGCGGCCCAGCGTCGAGAGCGAGCGCCGATTACACCCGGTCCTGCGCTCGCCGAGCCTGCGGCTCGCTGGTGACACCGGGCACGCGCGCCGATCGGAGGAGGGGATGTATCGCCAAGGGACCGAAATGGGGCGCCTCCATCCACTCACCGCGCGCCTCTGCCTCGCGGCCCTGGCGGCGGCCGGCCTGGCGGCAGCCCTCCCCGCGCGCGCCTGCTCCGTGTGCGCCTGCGGAGATCCGCTGCTCACGTCGAGCGATCCGGCCGCCATCACCGGCCTTTTCCGGTTGCAGCTCGACACCGAGTACCTCCGGGTCGACGCCGGCAACGAGGCAGATCCCGCCCTCACCGACGAGCTCACCCAGTGGTCCTTCCGGCTCAACGCGGTGTACCGGCCGACCGACCGCCTCTCGCTGACCGGCACGCTCCCGCTCGTCCACAAGGCCATCGAGGCGGTGGGCCGCGGCGCGTCCACGGCCACCTCCGACGCGACGGGCCTCGGCGACGCGGAGCTCGCGGCGCGCTACGCAGCCTTTCGGAGCGTGAACCTGGGCGTCGGGCGGGTGCAGGAGGTGGCGCTCACCGCGGGGACCTCGATGCCCACCGGGCCGAACCGCCTGCGCTCGGGCGGCGAGCGCATCGACGAGCACGGCCAGCCCGGCACCGGCGCCTGGGGGCCCTTCGCCGGCGTGAGCTACCGGTTCGAGCAGGGGAGCTGGCTCGCCTTCGGGAGCCTCTCCGGCCGGCTCCGCACCGAGAATGGCGCCGGCTACCGCTACGGCCGGGCGCTGCTCTGGAGCGTTCACGGTCAGTACTTTCCGGCGAAGCGGCTCGCGCTCGACCTCGGCCTCGACGGCCGCCACGCCGCGGCGGACGAGGCCGGCGGGGAGGCCGTCGTGAACACGGGCGGCACCGTGCTGTCGGCGTCGCCCGGCGTCTACCTGAAGGTGCTCGGCGAGGCCTGGCTGTTCGTGCGAGGCCAGCTCCCGTTCCTGAAGCGCTTCCGCGGGGAGCAGGACCAGCTCCCCTCGGTGGTCACCGGCGTCCAGTACCAGCTCCTCTGAGCCGCGCGGCGAGGGCTCTCGCGCGGGTTCGCCGGCGCGAGGACGCCTACGAGAGCCGGATCACGCCGAGGCTGCTCAGGAGGATGAGCAGGATGAGCCCCGGCGCGACGAACCGGATGAACGCGTAGAACGTCCGGTCGTACCAGCTCGCCGCCGAGTGGCCCTTGTTCAGCTCCTCCACGAAGGCGCTCCGCGAGACGAGCCACCCTCCCACGATCGCGATGGCGAGGCCGCCCACCGGGAGGAGCACGTTCGAGGAGAGGAAGTCGAACAGATCGAAGAAGGTCTTGCCGAAGAGCTTCACGTCCGCGAGGACGGGCCCCTGCGAGAGCGTCGCGAGGACGCCGAGCGCGAACATCGTGCCGCCGGTGATCGCGGCGGCGGCCGGGCGGCGCACGTGGCCCTTCTCGACGAAGAAGGCCACCGGGACCTCCATGAGGCTCACCATCGCGCCGATCGTGGCGATCGCCGCGAGGACGAAGAAGAGCGCCGTGAAGAGCCCGCCGAGCGGCATCCGGGCGAAGACGAGCGGGATGGTGTTGAAGAGGAGCCCGGGGCCTCCGGCCGGCGTGCCGCCGAAGGCGAACACCGCGGGGAAGATGGCGAGCCCCGCGAGCAGCGACACGAGCGTGTCGGCGAGGGCCACGCGCGTCGCGTTCGGCACGATGCGGGTCTGGTCCGGCATGTAGGACCCGTAGGTCGTCATGGTGCCCATGCCGAGCGACAGCTTGAAGAAGGCGAGGCCGAGGGCGGAGAGCAGGACGCTCGCCGTGATCTTCGAGGGGTCGGGGCTGAACAGGTAGGAGACGCCGGCGAAGGCGCCCGGGAGCGTGAGGGCGCGCAGGTCGCAGACGAGGAGGAGGCCGAAGAGGAGGGGCATGAGGGTCTTCGTGACCTTCTCGATGCCCTGGGAGACGCCGGCGGCGATGATGGCGGTCGTGACCACGAGGACGACCGCCTGCCAGGCGATGGGCTCCCAGGTCCCGCTCGCGAGGGCACCGAAGGTCTCCGGGGTGAGCGGCCTGCCGGAGACGAACGCACCCGCCGACTTGAAGACGTAGGCGAACACCCAGCCCGCGACGTCCGTGTAGAACGCCATGATGAGCAGGGCCGAGGCGAGGCCCGCCCACCCGATCGCCGCCCAGAACCGCTGGCCGGGGACCACCCGGCCATAGGCCCGCACGGCGTCGAGCCGCATCCTCCGGCCGATGACGTGCTCCACCGCCATCACCGGGATCCCGACGAGCGCCACTGCGAGCAGGTAGGTGAGCACGAAGGCGGCGCCGCCGTTCGAGCCGGTGAGGTAGGGGAACTTCCAGATGTTGCCGAGCCCGATCGCGGAGCCCACGGTGGCGGCGAAGGCGCCGAGGGTCGAGGCGAAAGCGTCGCGGCTGGCAGTCTTCGGTGCGGACATGCGGCTCCTCGGCGGGAATGGGCCGGGCTTCGGGCCGCCCATCTAACACCGCCGGGACCCGTCGATCTTGAGCGAGGACACGGCGCAGGGCCGCGCGCGAGGAAATCGACGACGGCGCGGCTCTCCCGGAGGACGCCCGTCGCCGCGAGCTCGAGGTAACGGAAGAGCGCCGGCGGCGCGTGAGCCCGGGGCCGCGCCGCTCACGGCCACGTGTTCGCGTCGTCCCCGAGCGGCCCGCGCTGCGGGCGGCAGACGCAGAAGCGCTGCCCGGTGGGCGCCTCCATCACCCACCAGGTCCGGACCTGCGCGACCCGCTTCGCCCCGAGCGCCTCGAGCCGGCGAACCTCGGCCTCCATGTCGTCGGTCTCGAGGTCGAGGTGAACCCTGCTCGGATGATCGACGCGCTGCAGCAGCACGATGAGCCGGTCGCGATCCTCGAGCGTCACGTAGTTCCCCTCGCGCTCGCGCTCGGGACGCCCGAGCGCCCCCGACCAGAAGCGCGAGGCCACGTCGAGATCCCCCTTCTCGCAGTCGATCGTCACCGCGCAGAGCCTGCTCTTGTGCATGTCACCTCCGGTGCGGACGATTCTAGCGAAGGCGGCGGTGCGCCGCCGCCACTCGTGGAGGCCCGCTCCCCCACCGGCGCGCCGGGGGGGAGCGCGAGCAAGAGCCTACAGGTCGAACCGCCCACGGATGCCGAACTGCAGCCACTCGTGCATCGCCTTCTGGTCGATCTCGCCGGAGATGGTCTGCGTGCCGTCGTCGATCGAGGTGTTCGAGTAGCGCGCGAGGCTGAGCCCGATGTAGGGCCCGACCGCGAGCTGCGGGCTCACCACGTAGTCCGCGCCGCCGGTGAGGTTCAGGAGCTCGAACCCGCGGAACGAGAAGGAGACCTTCTGGCCGCCGGCCTCCGCGCTCATGCTGCCCCACTCGTACCCGGCGCCCACGCCCGCGAACGGCCGGAGCTGCCCCATGGGCGCGAAGGTGTAGATGCCCTGCACGCCGGCCCGGACGACGCGCGTGGAGCAGTCGACCTGATCGCAGAGCTGGGCGAACTCGTCCCCGATCTGGCCGAAGCCGTAGGAGACGTAGCCGCCGAGGCCGAAGCTCGGTGTCAGCGCGTACGTGGCGTCGAGCTGGATCGGGATCTGGCTCTTGATGCCGTCGGACATCCTGGAGTCCTTCGCGGCGTCGCCGAGCGCCGGGCCGTAGCCCAGCCTGAGGCCGAGCGAGACCTGGGCGTGCGAGGCGAAGGGGACCGCGAGCAGCGTGAGGGCGAAAAGGGCAGGGAGCAGCTTGCGCATGGATCTCTCCTCGTGAGGTGGGAACCGCTGCGGCCCGGTCATTCACCCATCGTGCCACGGACGGACGGTGGATCTGCTCACTAGCGATCTCCGCCCCTTCGGCGGCCGAGTGTGCGCTCGCGGGGCACGTCCTCGCACGTGAGCCCGGCGCACGGGCGCGGCACCCCCGCCACGTCACGCGATCGAGCCACAGCCGCCGGCGCGTCAGCGGCCGCGCGATCCGCGCAGCGCGTCGAGCGAGACCGCCCCGGGCCCGCGCGCGGTCACGTACAGGAACAGGAAGCAGTACAGCGCGGCGAGCTCGCCCTTGTTCACGGCGGGGAGCCAGGCGAAGCCGGAGAGGGCGAGCTTCCAGTGGAACTGGACGTAGGCGACGGCCATCGTGCCCGAGGCCAGGAACGCCGCGGCGCGCGTGAAGAGCCCGAGCGCGATGAGCGCCCCGGCGACGAGCTCGATGAGGCCGCCGAACCAGAGCTGCGTGCCGGCCGCGGGGCCGGGCCCGGCGGCGAGCCAGCCGAGGATCTTCTGGGAGCCGTGGAACATGAACATCGCGCCGGCGACGAAGCGCAGCGCGGAGTAGCTGGGGGTCTCGAGACGCGCCGCGGTCGCGGCCAGTGCACGGGTGTCCATGGCCCGATACCTAACGCCGGGCCGGCGCCTGGCGAGCCTATTCGGCGGCGACGCGGTCTCCCACACGCGCCGGCCAAGGTGCGCCTTGACTCGCGAATCATCGACGGTTATCGATACCCGCCGGGGGGGGCGTCACCATGCCGGTCGGGCTCACCGACGAAGAATTCTGCAGCATCGCCAAGGCGCTCGCCGATCCGCAGCGCTGCGAGATCCTCGAGCGCGCGGCGGCGGCGGGCGGCGAGGTGCCGTGCTCGTCCGTCGTCGAGTCGGCCGCGCTCTGCCAGTCCACGGTGTCGCACCACCTGAAGGAGCTCGTGAACGCGCAGCTCCTCGAGCGGCGGCGGGACGGGCACTTCGCCTACTACCGCTTCCGGCGGGACGTGATGGAGGCGTACCTCGACGCGCTGCGCGTGCGGACCCTCTCGGGCGCGAGCCGGCCCAAGCCCGCGGAACGACGGGCGCGCGGCCGCTGAGCGGACAGGAGGTGGCCTCACGCGGAAGCGTTTCGGTTGAAATCGACGGACGTCGATTTAAATAGAGGGGCCAGGAGCATGCGATGAACACCTGGTCCCTCGTCCCGATGCTGCTCGTCGATCCCGCCGTGCCCGCGGAGGCGCGTCGCGCGTTGCACGCCTCGCTCTACCTGAGCGACGCGGCCCGCGCCCGTGAGGCGCGCGTCTTCGCCGGCCGCGTCCTCGTCGAGCGCCGGCGGCTCTCCGCGCGCGACGCGGCGGAGCTGGTCGGGGTCGAGACGGGGGCGCTCGAGACGAGCCTGCCGCTCGCGGCGTGAGCGGCGCCTCTCGAGGCCGCGAGCGCCGCTGACGTCCAGTACCACCGTGAGGCGGGGCATCGGCGTGCCCGGCCACGAAGAGCCTGGCAGAACGGCACGCGCGGCGCGCCGCCCTCGCGGCGGGTTAAGTACGACGCATGGGCAAGACCCGGCTCGAGGCGTTCAGCGACGGCGTGCTCGCCATCGTCATCACGATCATGGTGCTCGAGCTGCGCGTCCCCGAGGGAGGCCACGACCTCTCCGCGCTGCGCCCGCTCGTGCCGGTGTTCCTGAGCTACGTGCTCAGCTTCGTGTACGTCGGGCTCTACTGGAACAACCACCACCACATGCTGCACGCCACGCACCACGTGAGCGGGCGCATCCTGTGGGCGAACCTGCACCTCCTGTTCTGGCTTTCGCTCGTGCCGTTCACGACGCACTGGGTGGGCGAGAGCCCGAACGAGCCGTGGCCGGCGGCGGTGTACGGCTGCGTGCTGCTCTCGGCCGCCATCGCGTACTTCCTCTTGCAGGGCTCGATCGTCGCGCACGAGGGCCCCGGCTCGACGCTCGCCCGCGCCATCGGGAGCGACTGGAAGGGGAAGACCTCGCCCTTCTTCTACGCGCTCGGGATCGGGCTCGCGTTCGTCCACCCGTGGCTCTCGTACGCGCTCTACGTCCTCGTCGCGATCCTCTGGTTGATCCCGGACAGGCGGATCGAGCGGCGGCTCGACGCGCCGAGGGAGAGCGCCACCTGAGGCGACGGCTCGAGGCGGTTGGCGTGCCCGCGGTGCGACATCCTGTCCGGAATCGTCGCGCCACGCGCTGGCTCTCAAGCTCGATCGACCGATCGCACGGTCGCGCGGCGCCGCCGCCAAAGGACCCCACCCATGAACCACCGGTTCGCTCTCGCCAGCCTGCTCCTCCTCGCCTCCCCGGCCCTCGCGGCCGACCCCACGATGAAGCCCTTCGTGCTCGCCTCGCGCGCGCCTGGAGACGTGGACGGTGCCGCGAGGACCGCCCGGCAGAAGCTCCAGGCGGCGGGCTTCGAGATCGCCGGGAGCTACGCGCCGTACCCCGGCGCCCTCGTCCTCGCGGTGACGAACGAGAGCCTCAAGTCCGAGGCTGCGAAGACGCCGTCCGGCGGCTATGCCGCCGCCCAGCGCGTCACGATCACGAAGGTCGGCGAGGAGGTCCAGGTCGCCTACACGAACCCCTCGTACATGGCGGCGGCCTATCGCCTCCCGGGCGACCTCGCTCCCGTCGCGGCCTCGCTCGAGGGCGCGCTGGGGCGGGCCGAGGAGTACGGGCCCTCCGAGGGCAAGAGCGCGAAGGACCTGCGCAAGTACCACTACATGGTCGGCATGGAGTACTTCGACGAGCCGTCCAAGCTCGGCCACTTCGCGAGCCACGACGAGGCGGTGAAGGCGATCGAGGCCGGGCTCGCCGAGCGGCGCGGGGGCGCGAGCAAGGTCTACCGCATCGACCTGCCCGGCGGCACGCAGACGGTGTTCGGCGTGGCGCTCTCCGACGGCTGCTCGGGCGACGCCCGCATCATGAACGAGATCGACTCCAAGCCGCTCCGCTCCACGGGGCACCTGCCGTACGAGCTCCTCGTCACCGGCGGTGACGTGCGCGCGCTCTACGCCCGCTTCCGGATCGCGGTGAACTTCCCTGATTTGAAGATGATGGGCTCGCACAGCTTCATGAACATCCGCTGCGCGCCCGACGCGATCGAGAAGGCGCTGAAGGCGGTGGCCGGGGCGAGGTGAGGCCGGCCGGGAGGCGAGCGCCGTCGACCGCGCAGGGCTCCGGCACCGGTCGGGCTCTGCTCCTAGCCCCTCGCCACCGCCTCGGAGGCCGCGACGGCGTGGCGATGACCCACCGTCGCCCACGCGACGATCGCGATCGCCGAGAACGCCGCCCCGGCGGCGCACACGGCGGACCAGCCGCCGGCGCTCCACGCCCACGCGCCGGCGGTCGAGCCGGCGGCGCCGCCCGCGAAGTAGGTCACCATGTAGACGGTGTTGATGCGGTTGCGCTTCTCGGCCGAGAGGCCGAGGACGATGGTCTGGTTCGAGATGTGGTTCGCCTGGGCGCCGAAGTCGAGGAGCACGACGCCCGCGGCGAGCCCGGCGAGGCTCGTCCGTCCCAGCCAGAGCACGCCGAACGAGGCGAGCACCGCGAGGATCGCGCCGAGGTTCACGACTCGCGAGCCGTGGCGGTCGGCGAGGCGGCCCGCGACCGGCGCGGCGATCGCGCCCGATACACCCACCACCCCGAAGAGCCCGGCGACGCTGGAGCCGTAGCCGAGCGGCGGGAGCGCGAGGTGGAAGGCGAGGGTGGTCCAGAACACGCTGAACGCGGCGAACGCGAGCGCGCCGAGGAGCGCGTGCCGGCGGAGCAGCGGCTCCTCGCGCACGAGGCGGGGCAGCGAGGCGAGGAGGTCCGCCCAGCGCGCGCGGGACGGCGGCGCCTGCGCCGGGAGCACGAAGCGGAGCGCGATCGCGAGGAGCAGCATCGTCCCCGCCGCGCCCGCGTACGTCGCGCGCCAGCCGAGGTGCGCGCCGAGCACGCCGCTCACCGTGCGCGAGAGGAGGATGCCGACGAGGAGCCCGCTCATCACGAGCCCCACCGAGCGGCCGCGCGCGGCGGGGTCGGCGACCGCGACGGCGAACGGGACGACGAGCTGCGGCACGATCGTCGTCGCGCCGAGGAGGAAGCTCGCGGCGAGCAGCGCCCCGAGGCCCGGCGCGGCCGCGACGGCGACGAGCGCCGCGCTGACCGCGCCCGTCATCGCCACGATGAGCCGCCGCCGCTCGTGCCCGTCGCCGAGCGGGACGAGGAGCAGCATGCCCACCGCGTACCCGATCTGCGTGGCCGTCGAGACGAGGCCGGCGGTGCGGGGCGCGACGTGCAGCTCGGCCGCGATCATCGGCAGGAGCGGCTGGCTGTAGTACAGGTTCGCGACGGTGAGGCCGGCCGTGCCGGCGAGGAGCCACAGGAGTCGGCGGACGGGGGCGCTCATCGAGGCCCGCAGACATACCGCAGCGCGGCGGCGCATGTGGGTGGAGGTGACGCCCGGGCCGGCCCTGCGGAAGACCTGGCGGGGGGCCGCCTGACTTCCCGCTGCCGAATCCCTCGGCGCGACAGCATGTTCCAGGAGGGCGGGGAAGAGGCACGAGCGGCGTCGGCTCGAGGCGGATATGGTTGCGCGGCTCGCCGGGAATCCCGCGGCCAGCGGAGTGTTGAGGCGCCGTGCGCTATCGAATTCGCCACCGCTCCAACGGGATCACCGAGATCCGTCGCCGCACGGTGGCGGACGCGCTCCTCAGCCGCGAGCTCGCCGGGCTCGCGCTGCTGCTGGGCGTGTGGGCCATCTGCACCGTGGTGCTCGTCGAGGCGCTGGTCCTCCAGGCCGCCCTGACGAGCATGGTCGTCCTGCTCGGCGCCGTGTCGGTGTCGAGCGCGGTCGCGGCAACCCGGGCGAGCGACGAGGTGCCCGTCCAGCGCGGGCCGATGCCTCCCCCCGGACGCGCGGCGTGACCTGAGCGGTCGCGCACCCTTCACGGCGTCGCGCCTTCCGCCCCGGACCGCGCGCTCTCGGCGGCTGCCGCGCGCTCCGCGAGGGTCATGCGGAGGATGGTCGAGATGCTCGTGGCCGCGATGAGCGACTCGAGCACGGTGCCGCCGAGGGACCGGCTGAGGACGTTGTTCGCGAGCCACAGCGAGGTGCTCGCGAGCAGCACGAGCCGCATCGGGACGCCCCGCATCGTGAACACCGCGATCGCCCCGAGGCTCGAGCCCACGACGGGGATCCACCCGGCGCCGCGGGTCGAGAGCGCCACGGCGAGGCCCACGTTCACGGCGACGCTCGCGGCGGCGAGCCACGCCGAGCGGAACCGCACCGAGAGGAGCGTGCGAACCCCTGAGACGAGCGCGCTCGAGGCGGCCGGCGGGCGCCCGAGCAGCGTGAAGTGGACGACGTAGACGAAGCACTCGCTGGCGACGAGGAGCTTCATGCGGCGGTCGTCGCGCTGGAGAAAGCCGGAGACCCCCAGCACGAGAGCGACGTACCCGACCACCTGCGCCGGGGAGAACGGGTGCATGTCGCGAAGCTCCTCGACCGGACCGCGGGGCGCACGGTCGCGCGGGCATCGCGCGTGCGTCGCCCGGCCGGGCCGGGGCGCGAATGCTGCCACCGCGCCGCCGGAGGCGCAACGCGCCCGCGCGAGCACGTGACCCTCGAGATCCGCGAGCAGCGGGCCTCGAGTCCCGCTCCTGGTTGCGTCACGGCGAGGGCGATCCGATCGTCTCGGCATGCCAGCGTCATCGGTCTCCGGCGTGCGAACGATCGCGCTCCCGCTCGGCGAGCGGATCCCTGCCCTGGGGCTGGGCACCTGGTTCATGGCCGAGGATCCCTCCCTCCGGGCGACGGAGCGGGCCGCGCTCGAGCTCGGGTTGGACCTCGGCCTCACGCTCATCGACACGGCGGAGCTGTACGCCGACGGGCGTGCCGAGGAGCTCGTCGGGGAGGTCATCGCCGGGCGGCGCGACGAGGTCTTCCTGGTGAGCAAGGTCCTCCCGACGAACGCCTCGCGCGCCGGCACGATCGCCGCCTGCGAGCGGAGCCTGCGGCGGCTCGGGACGGACCGCATCGACCTGTACCTCCTGCACTGGCGCGGCGCGTTCCCACTCGAGGAGACCGTCCTCGCCTTCCAGGAGCTCGTCGAGGCCGGGAAGATCCGGCACTGGGGCGTCAGCAACCTCGACGTGCCGGATCTGGAGGAGCTGTCCGGCGTGCCGGGCGGGTCGCAGGTGCAGGCGGACCAGGTGCTCTACAACCTCTCCCGCCGCGGCATCGAGCTCGGCCTCTTGCCCTGGTGCCGCGCGCGGGGCATCCCGGTCATGGCGTACTCGCCCTACGAGCAGGGGCGCCTGCTCCGCGACGACGCCGCCCTCGCGAACGTCGCCGAGCGGCACGGCGCGACGCCGGCGCAGATCGCGCTCGCCTGGATCCTCAGGCTCGACGGAGTGAACGCCATCCCGAAGGCCGGCACCCCGGCGCACGTCGAGGAGAACCGCGCCGCGCTCGACCTCCGCCTGACCCGGGAAGACCTCGCCGAGCTGGACGGCGCCTTCCCGCCGCCGGAGGAGGAGCGGCCGCTCGAGGTGCTGTGAAGCCTTGACGAGGCGGGCGCTCGCGAACATGTCAGCGCTCCAGTCCGTCGCGCCGCGTCCCGGGCGCGCATGCGGCCCCGCGTACGCGGGCGCGCGAGGAGGGAACCGTGGATCGCGACGACGTGACCGGCAGTCTCCTGCAGGACGCAGCCACGCGTGCCTCGGCGTACCTCCGCGAGCTCCGGACGCGCTCCGTGGCGCCCTCTCCGGAGGCGGTGAAGCGGCTCGCCGCCCTGGACCGCGCGCTCCCCGCCGAGCCGAGCGACCCGAGCACGGTGCTCGCGGAGCTGGACGCGCTCGTGTCACCGGCCACCATGGCCATGGCCGGGCCGCGCTTCTTCGGGTTCGTGATCGGCGGGGCGCTCCCGGTCACGGTGGCCGCGAACGTGCTCGCGACGGCGTGGGACCAGAACTCGGCCCGGCGCGACGTGACGCCCGGAACGGCCGCGCTGGAGGACGTCGCGCTGCGGTGGGTCGTCGAGGCGCTCGGGTTGCCGCCCGGAACGGCGGGCGGGTTCGTGACCGGCGCGACGGTCGCGAACCTGACCGCGCTCGCCGCCGCACGGCACGCCGTGCTGGCGCGAGCGGGGTGGGACGTCGAGGCGCGCGGCCTCTTCGGCGCGCCGGAGATCGCGGTCGTCGTCGGCGCCGAGGCGCACCCGAGCGTGATGAAGGCCCTCGCGATGCTGGGCCTCGGGCGCGACCGCGTCGTGAGCGTCCCCGTGGACGGGCAGGGCCGGATGCGCCCCGAAGCTCTGCCCCGGCTCTCCGGGCCGACCATCGTCTGCCTCCAGGCTGGCAACGTGAACACCGGCGCGTTCGACGCCTTCTCCGAGCTCGTGCCCCGCGCGCACGAGGCCGGCGCGTGGGTGCACGTGGACGGAGCCTTCGGCCTCTGGGCCCGGGCCGCGCCCGGACGCGCGGGGCTCGCGAGCGGGATCGAGGGCGCGGACTCCTGGGCGACCGACGCGCACAAGTGGCTGAACGTGCCGTACGACAGCGGGATCGCGCTCGTCCGTGACGGCGCCCCCCTGCGCGCCGCCATGGGCATGACCGCCGCCTACCTGCCGGTAGGCACGGAGCGGGATCCGGCGGACTACACGCCGGAGCTGTCGCGCCGGGCGCGCGGCGTGGAGGTCTGGGCCGCGCTGCGCGCGCTCGGGCGCGCCGGGCTCGCGGACCTCATCGAGCGAAGCTGCCGCCACGCGCGGCGCTTCGCCGAGGGGCTCGCCGGGGCGGGGCACCGCGTGCTGAACGAGGTCACGCTGAACCAGGTGCTCGTGTCCTTCGGCGAGCCGGAGCGCACGCGGCGGGTGATCGCGGCGATCCAGGCGGACGGTACCTGCTGGTGCGGCGGCACCGTCTGGCAGGGCCACACCGCCATGCGGATCAGCGTCTGCTCGTGGGCGACCACGGACGACGACGTGGAGCGGTCGCTCGAGGCGATGCGGAGGGCGGCGGAGGCGGGGGAGCGAGGGCCCACCCGCGGAGCGTGACGGCAGGGGACCGCGACCGCGGCCCTCGACCACGGGGAGCGGGTGGCCGAACGGACCGTGAAGGGTCGGGTGCTCGACCACGCCGAAGCTTCGAGGATCAGGTCGGGAGGAGAGATTTCATGGATCTCGGACTCGCCGGAAAGAGGGTGCTCGTCACCGGGTCCACCGCCGGCATCGGCCGCGCGGCGGCGCAAGAGTTCGCGCGCGAAGGTGCCGAGGTGGTCGTGAACGGCCGCACCGAGGCCCGCGTGAAGGAAGCGGTGCAGGCCATCCTCCGCGCGGAGCCGCAGGCGCGCGTGCGCGGCGTCGCCGGGGACGTGTCGGTCGCCGCCGGGGTGGATACGCTCGTCCGCGCGGTCCCCGACGTCGACGTGCTCGTGAACAACGCGGGCGTCTTCGAGCCGGTGCCCTTCGAGCAGATCACGGACGAGGCATGGACGCGGATGTTCGAGACGAACGTGATGAGCGGCGTGCGCCTCGCGCGCCACCACTTCCCGCGGATGCTCGCGAGGGGCTGGGGCCGGATCGTCTTCGTGTCGAGCGAGTCGGCGCTCCAGATCCCGGTGGAGATGATCCACTACGGGGTCTCCAAGACCGCGCAGCTCGCGGTGGCGCGCGGGCTCGCCGAGCGCACGCGGGGCACGGGGGTGACCGTGAACGCCGTCCTCCCGGGCCCGACGAGCTCCGAGGGCGTCGTCGAGTTCGTGCGGCAGCTCGCGCAGGAGCGGAAGATCGGCGAGCAGGAGATGGAGCGGCAGTTCTTCGCGACGGCGCGGCCGACGTCGCTGCTCCAGCGCTTCGCCACCCCGGAGGAGGCCGCCCACCTCATCGTGTACGTCTCCAGCACGCAAGCCAGCGCCACCAACGGCGCGGCCCTGCGCGTGGATGGCGGCGTGGTTCGAGCGATCGTGTGAATCGGCCATTCCGGCCGTGGTGAGACGGGCCTCCCCGCGGAAGATGGGGAGCGTACGGTATACGAGAGTAATCCGCTGTCGCACGAAGCACGCGCACCGCTGTCGGCGGCCGTCGAGAATAGACGCGGCTCGCGCCTTTCGTTTACCCTGAGTCATGCGAGCTCCACGTGTACTCCTGCTTCTTGCCGTCGCCTGCGGTCGCGCCGCGACGCACACCGACGGAGGCGCGGCCGACGCGGCCTGCACGGGAGGCCCCTTCGCGGATGCCTGCGCAGCGATCGAGAGCGCCGCGTTCAGGTCGATCGAGCAGCACGAAGTCGGTCTCGGGCCGAATGGGCCGGTCCTCGGAAGCTGGGCCGTGAGCTTCGCGAGCGGGAGCTTCGTCTACGACCACTCCGACGTCAGCGAGTCCGGTACGTACACGTGCTCGGGACTGACCGTGACGGGCCGGTCGGGCGGCAGGACCTTCGCCGGAGTTTTCGACCCGGCCTGCCAGGTCCTCACCTGGGATGGCGTGACCTACGCGCGGTTTCAGGGGCATTGATCGCGACAGTCGACCTGTCGCGGAGCGGGCCAGAATCACCGAGGGCCGGGACCTTTGTTCAGGATCCCGGCCTCGTGCGCCGGTCGACCCGTGATCGCGGCCGCCTCCCGCACGTGCCCTTGACACCGCAGCGCCCCGTCCATATTCAACCGTCAGGTTGAACTACCGATCCGACATCGTCTTCGCCGCGGTCGCCGATCCGACCCGCCGGGCCATCCTGGATCAGCTGGCGCGCGGGCCGGCGCGGGTGACGGACGTGGCGGCGCCGTTCGCGATGTCGCTCAACGCGATCTCGAAGCACATCAAGGTGCTCGAGCGCGCCGGGCTGGTCCGTCGCACGCGTCGCGGCCGCGAGCACACGCTCGCGCTCGAGCCGGCGCCGCTGCGCGAGGTGGTGCGGTGGGCCTCGAAGCTCGAGCAGTTCTGGACCGAGCGCCTCGATCGCATGGAGGCGTTCTTCGCGGAGAAGAGGAAGCGATCATGAACGAGATCAAGACCACCGAGCTGACCGTGAAGCGCACCATCCCGGCGACCCCGGCGCAGGTCTACGACGTCTGGCTCGACCACCGGAGCCCGGGAAGCCCGTGGTACGGGACCGCCCGCGCGATCATCAACCCGGTCGTGGACGGCCTCTTCTACCATTCCGTCGATCACGCCGGCCGCTCCTGGGCGCACTACGGCCGGTTCGTCGCGCTCGAGCGCGCGAGGCGCATCCAGCACACCTGGATGTCGGAGGCGACGCGCGGCGTCGAGTCGGTCGTGACCGTCACGCTCGAGGCGCGGGGCAGCGACACCGAGGTGACGCTGCGGCACACGAACGTCCCGGACGACGAGATGGGCCGCATGCACGCGGAGGGCTGGAAGTACGTGCTCGGCGCGATGGCCGACCGATTCGTGAAGCGGTAGGCGGCGAGCACTTTTCTGCCGGAGGAGACCATGTCCGTTCGACGAGAGGGCAAAGGCGGCGATGCCTCGGAGCGCGAGATCGTGAGCTCGCGCACGTTCGCGGCTCCGCCCGAGCGCGTGTTCGAGGCGTTTCGTGATCCGTCGCGCCTGGCGCGCTGGTGGGGACCGCAGGGCTTCAGCAGCACCTTCGAGGTGTTCGACCTGCGCCCGGGCGGCACCTGGCGCTTCGTCATGCACGGGCCGGACGGCGTCGACCATCCGAACGAGAGCGTCTTCCTCGCGGTGGAGGAGCCGAGGCGCATCGTCTTCCGCCACCTGTCGGTAGGCCATCCCTTCGAGATGACGATCACGCTGGACGAACAGAGCGGTGGCGCGACCCGCGTCACCTGGCGCATGTGGCACGAGACCGCTGAGCACTGCGCGAGGGTGAAGCCGATCGTCGTCCCGGCCAACGAGCAGAACTTCGACCGGCTCGCGGCGGAGCTCGAGCGGACGACGTGAAGCACCGGGATGGCCAGCGCCGCGAGCCCCGAGCGTGCGCGGCGTGGAGGTTGGAGTCCCGACCCGGAGTCCCCGAGGTTTCGCTCGAGGTCCTTCCTGCGCCGCGCGCGCGGGTGAGGCTTTAGGGTCCGCGCAGGATCTCGTAGCCGCCGAGCTCGGACCGGACCTGCCACCGCTCCAGCGAGGCGGCCCGGTCGAACCCGATCCGCTCGTAGTGGGCGCGCACCGCAGTCGCGGCCCGGTCGATCGCCTCCTGGCTCTCCCAGACCGCGAGCGTCACCACATCGAAGGCGGTCTGCCCACCCCTCTTCCGGAAGACGAGGTGACCGCGGAAGCCGGGGAGGGTCGAGATGAAGTCCAGGTTGCGGCGGGTGGCCTCCTCGAACTCGGCCCGAGAGGCGGCGGGTACGCTGAAGCAGTCGATGCGGAAGCGCAGCCGGGGATCGTCGAGCGCGGTGGTCAGCAGGGTCATGGCGATGGCCTCATCGGGTGGCGCGGGGTGATGGGGCCCTCCGGTGCGAGGAGCACTCGGTGGACGTTCGCGGCACGTGACTTAGGAGCCTCGCTCGGGCGCGGCTTGTACGAACTCATTGCCTTGCGCGCAGGCCCGCGCGCCGGCAAGACGGGAGGGTGCAGGTGCGGTCCTTCCAGCCGAGCGCGCGCCTCGCGCCGTTCGTCCACGCCCTCGAGATCGTCGAGGCGCGGGAGGAGGCGACGCGCACGCTGCTCCCCGAGCCCGGGATCGTGATCGGCCTCCGCTACGGCGGCTCGGCGGCGCTGCTCGAGGGGGCGGAGGCGCGCCGTCTCCCCGACGCCACGGTCACCGGCCTGCACGGGACCAGCCGCCGCGTCCGCACGTCGGCGGGGGGCGGCGTGGTGCTCGTGAAGTTCCGCGAGGGGGGAGCCGCGTCGTTCCTCGGTGTGCCCCTGCACGAGCTCCGCGGCGAGACGCTGCCCATGGACGCGCTCGTGCCCCGCGACGCAGTGGAGCGCGCCGCGGCGCGGCTCGCCGAGGCGACCTCTGCTGCCGAGCGCCTCGCAGTCCTGGAGGCGTTCCTCGTCTCGCGCTGGAGGCCGGGCCCGCCGGATGGGGTCGTCCAGGCCGCGATCGGGGAGATCCGGGCCCGTCGCGGCCACGTGCGCGTCGGCGAGCTCGCGCGGCGCCTGGGGCTCTCCCACGACGCCCTCGAGAAACGCTTTCGGCGGGACGTCGGCGCGTCGCCCCGGCAGCTCGCCTCGCTCCTGCGCCTGCGCCACGCGGTGGAGGTCCACCGCCGGGGAGCGACGCTGTCGAGCGTGCCATACGAGGCCGGCTACTACGATCAGTCGCACTTCATCCGCGAGTTCAGGGCCGTCACCGGCCAGCCCCCGGGCCGGCTCCTCGCGGCCGGTGAGCTCTGCTGACGGGGCGAGACGGAAGCAGGGGCTATCGGCGCCGCGGCGGGCAGGCCTTGGCCCAGAAACACCAAGGCCGGGACCCTTGTTCAGGATCCCGGCCTCGAGAGGTGGCGGGGTGTAGGGGACTCGAACCCCTGGCCTCCGGCGTGACAGGCCGGCGTTATAACCGACTTAACTAACACCCCAAGTCGAACACTTGGATGGGCGGAACAGGCTTCGAACCTGTGACCCTCGCCTTGTAAGGGCGACGCTCTACCCCTGAGCTATCCGCCCAAGGCGCGAAAGCGGACGGGTTTCTAGCTTGAGCAGACCCGCATGTCAACGGTGGCCGCGCCTGGGACGGGCCGCCGCGGCGGGGCTCCGGCGGGAGGTGGTCACGCTGGACCGGCCCGGGTACGCATGGTAACGGGGGCGCCACGGATGGCCTGGAAAACGGGGACGAAGGTGATCCACCGCGCGCAGCGCGGCTGGGGCGTTGGGGTGATCGTCCAGATCGCCGACGAAGGGCGGCGCCTGGCGGTCCGCTTCGCCGGCCGCGAGGGCGTGACGGTCGTCTCCGGCCGCGACCCCGCGCTCACCGAGGTCCCGGCGGACACCCCGCTCGAGAAGGCGGGGGCCGGTGGACCGCTCGACGCCCTCGCCGCCGGCGAGCAGGCCTCCGCCGCCGCGTTCGCGCTCCGCACCCGCGTGAACCGGCTCGAGGCGCTCCGCCGCGCCGACTCGCTCGGCGCGCTGCTCTCGTCGCGCGTCCACGTGCTCCCGCACCAGGTCGGCGCCGCGGGCCGCATCCTCTCGGACCGGCTGCCGCGCTTCGTGCTCGCCGACGAGGTCGGCCTCGGCAAGACCGTCGAGGCAGGGCTCGTCTTCGCCGGCATGCGCCAGCTCGGCATCGCCGAGCGCGTGCTCGTGATCGTCCCCGAGCACCTCGCCTTCCAGTGGCTCGCCGAGCTGTTCCACAAGTTCAACGCGCTCTTCTCGCTGCTCACGCCGGAGCGGATCGCCGCGCTCGGCGGCGCCGAGGCGGCGCTCGCGCGCTCGCCCCACGCGATCGTCTCGTTCGAGGCGCTCCGCGACGACCCGGAGCTCGTGGACGTCGCGGCCGAGATCCCGTTCGACCTCCTCGTCGTGGACGAGGCCCACCACCTCGCCGACGACGCGCTCCACGCCGCCGTCGCGCCGCTCTGCCGCGCCTCCTACGGCGTGCTCCTCCTCACCGCCACGCCGGTGCGCCTCGATCCGCGCGAGTACTTCCGGCTCCTCTCGCTCGTCGAGCCGGTCCCCTCGACCACGCTCGACGAGTTCCTCGTCCGCCTCGAGCAGCACGACGCCTACGCGGACGTCGCGCGGAAGCTCCTCGCCGGCGGCTCCCCCGAGGACGCGCTCGCGCGGCTGCGCGAGCTCGCCCCCGGCGACGAGGTCTTCACCCGCGACGAGCCCGCCGACCGCCTCACGCTCCTCTCCCACCTGGCCGACCGCTACAGCCTCTCCGCCCGCCTCATCCGCAACCGGCGCGTGAAGGTCGGCGCGTTCACCGCCCGCGTGCTGCGCCGCAAGGACGTCGGGGAGGGCGAGAAGCGCGCCGCGCTCGTGGAGCTCTGCGCCCGGCTCGCGAAGGGCGGCGAGAAGGTCCTCGTCTTCGGCCACGACGTCGAGGCGCTCCGCGAGCTGCAGGCCGGCATCGGCGGCGCCGGGCTCGAGGCCCTCCTCTACGACGACGCGCCCTCGCTCGAGGGGCGCGACCGGCTCGTGGCGCGCTTCCGCGATCCCGAGGGGCCGATGGTCCTCCTCTCCGGCGAGTCCGGCGGCGAGGGGCGCAACTTCCAGTTCGCGAGCCAGCTCGTCTGCGCCGACCTCCCCGAGTCGCCGCTCGTGCTGGAGCAGCGCATCGGCCGCCTCGACCGGCTCGGGCAGCACCGCCCGGTCGAGATCCACCTCGTGGTCGAGCCGGGCGAGGAGGCGTTCCTCGCCGACCTCTACGAGAAGGAGATCGGCATCTTCGAGGAGCCGGTGGGCGGCCTCGACGCGGTGCTCGCCTCGCTCCCCGAGGAGCTCGACGCGCTCCGCCGCAAGCGCACCGAGCGCACGCGCGAGGCCTTCCGGAAGGACCTCGCCGAGCGCGTCGCCGCCGCCCGCACGGCGCAGCACGAGGGCGACCCGCTCCTCGACATCCGCTCCGCCTCCATCCCCGAGCTGTCGCGCCTCGTCACGAACGCGTTCGAGCGCATGGGCGAGGAGGTGCCGGAGGGCATCGGCGGCGCGCAGGCCGCCGGCGAAGCCGTGGAGCAGGCGCTCGTCACGCTCTCGCGCTGGCTCGAGGAGGAGCTCGAGGACCTCGCGACGGACGTGGGCCAGCGGATCGGCATGGAGGTGGACACCGACCAGAACGTCCACCCGTTCGAGGTCGCCTTCACGCTGGGCTCCGGCATGCGCATCGAGGCGCTCCCCGGGATGGAGATGCCGGAGGAGCCGGTCACCTACCTCGGCTCGTTCTGGCGCGAGACCGCGGTCGCCCGCGACGAGCTGCAGTGGTTCGCGACCGGGCACAAGCTCGTCGAGGCGCTGGTCGGGCTCGTCCGCGATGGCGAGGCGGGCCGCTCCGCCGCCTTGAAGCGCGAGTGGGCGCCCCGCCGCGGCGGGCTCTACGCGCGCTTCGAGCCGCGCCTCGCCTCGAGCGCAGACCTCGCGCCCGGCGCGCGCGTCGCCTCCCGCCAGGCGTCGCGCTACCTCGATCTCTCCCCGGTGTCGGTGCTCGTCGACCTGGAGGGCGTCCACAAGCACGTGCCCGGCGGCGCCCAGCGGCTCGAGGACGAGATCGAGGACGTGCAGGACGCGAAGGTCGGCGCCGCGCCGGCCGCGGTCCTCGAGGCCGCGCGCGAGGCGGCCGAGCGGGAGGCGCTCGAGATCCTCGCCCGGCGCCGCGAGGAGGCCCACGAGCTGCTCGCCTTCCACGCCGACTCCGAGGAGGAGCGGCTCATCGAGTCCGCCTTCCAGGGCGGCGCGCCGCGCGCCCGCATCGAGGGCGCGCTCGCCATCCTGCGCCAGCACCGCGAGATCGTGGCGCGGGCGATCGACAAGGCGAAGCTCGAGCTCGAGGCGGCGGCGGTCGTCGTTCCGTAGCCTCGGGCGCACGAACCTGCGACGGGCGGACGCGTCGCTGCACGCTGCGGCGTACGACCGAGCACGCCTCGGCGCTTCGCTCGTCTTGCGCCCGTCTCGGCGACGGGCTCGCGCGCCTCGTGGGATGAAGCGACGAGCTCCCCTACCCGCAGAACCGTTCGATCGCGTGCGCCAGGATCTCCGCCGCCCGCTCGAGCTGCGCGATCTCCACGTACTCGCCGGTCCGGTGCGCCACGCGGATGTCGCCCGGGCCGAAGACGCACGCCTCGGCGCCGAGCCCGATCACCTCGGGCAGCTCGGTGCCGAACGGCACCGTCGTCGGCCGGTTCCCGCTCTCCGCCTCCAGGAAGCGCACGATCTCGGCCTCCGCGGGAGTGACCGCGGCGGCGTCGGTGCGGAGCGGCGTCACCTCGATCTGCACCTTGCCGCCGTTCGACCGCGCGAGCCGCGCGCAGGCGTCCTCGACGAGGCGCAGCGCCTTGCGCGGATCCTGCCCCGGGATCGGCCGCCACTCGTAGGTGAAGCGGCATTCGCCCGCGATGATGTTCCGCGCCTTGCCGCCCTGGATGACGCCGACGTTCCAGGTGGTGTGCGGCGGCGAGAACGCGCCGTCCGCCTCGGCGCGCAGCGCCTCGCCGATCTTCTCGAGCTCGGGGAAGAGCCGCCCGGCGGCGTGGATGGCGGAGGCGCCGACCTCCGGGTAGGCGCTGTGCCCCTCCACCCCGGTGAGCACCACCTCCACCGCGCAGTAGCCCTTGTGCGCGCGCACCGGCGTGAGCGAGGTGGGCTCGCCCACGATCGCGTGGCGCGGGTGCACCCGGCCCTCGGCGAGGAGGCGCTTCGCGCCCAGGCAGCCGATCTCCTCGTCGGCCGTGAAGAGGAGGGAGAGCGGGTGCCGCCCCGGCGCCGCGCGCGAGGCGGCGACGAGCGCCGCGGCGAGGAAGCCCTTCGTGTCCGCCGCCCCCCGCCCGTAGATCCGCCCGTCGCGCTCCTCGCCGAGGAGCGCCTCGCCCCAGGTCGGGTCGAACGGCACGCAGTCCGAGTGACCGACGAGCGCGAGGCCGCCGCCCGCGGCCGGCCCGCGCCGGCAGACGAGGTTGCCCTTCTCGACGCCGTTCGCGTCCACCCAGGCCTGGCGGCGCGTCTCGAAGCCGAGCGCGCGCGCCTCGCGCTCGAGCAGGTCGAGCATGGGCAGGTTCGACCGCGTGGAGGTCGAGTCGATCGCGATGAGGGAGCGGAGGAGCGGGACGAGATCCATGGCGAGGAGCCTAGACGACCTGCGGCCGGCGCGCCGGCTTCTCGTCACCGCGTCAGCCGGCGCCCCACAGCCGGCCCATCGCCGCGCGGAAATCCGCGAGGATCCGCGCGGCGGGCACCCTCCCGGGAGCCGCGTCGCCGGCCGTGATCACCGCCTCGCCCGCGACGTGCACCTCCCGGATCGCCGTCCGCGCGAGCGCGAAGACCACCGTGGGGAGGAGCGCCTCGGGCGCCGCGCCGGCGATGGACGGGTCGTCGAGATCGACCGCCACGAAGTCGGCCGGCTCGCCCGGCGCGAGCGTCCCGCCGCGGAGCCCGAGCGCGCGCATGCCACCCGTGGTGGCGGCGCCGAGGAGCCGCGCCGCGAGCGTCCCCGCGGGCTCGTCGAGCACGTTGCGCTCCCCGCGCACGAGCCGGAGCTGCAGCTCGAGCGCGCGCGCCTCGCCGAGCAGGTCGATCTCCGCGAGCGAGTCCGCACCGAGCGCGAGCCGCGCGCCCGCCGCGACGAGCCGGTCGGCGGGGACGACCCCGTCGCCCAGGTTCCGCTCGGTGAGCGGGCACGCGCACACCGTCGCGCCCGCGGCGCCGATGGCGCGCACGTCGTCGTCGTCGAGGTGGATGGCGTGCACGAGCGTCGCGCCCGGGTGGAGCGCGCCGGCGCGGGCGAGGAGGGCGATCGGAGAGAGGCCGTGCTCGGCGCGGCAGGCGAGGACCTCCGCCGGTTGCTCGGCGGCGTGCACGTGGAGCGGGAGCCGCCGCCGCCGCGCCTCGGCGGCGAGCGCCGCGAGCCACGGCTCGGGGCAGGCGCGGACGCTGTGGGGCGCGACGCCGACGGTGGCGAGGGGATCGCCCTGGAGCTCCGAGGCGAGCTCGTCGAGCCCGGCGAGGTAGGCGTCCACGCTCGGCTCGACGAAGCGGCGCTGGAGCGGATCGGCCGGGAGGTCGTGGCCGGCGCGCGCGTAGGCGGCGCGCAGGAGCACGACCCGGAGCCCGACGTCGCGGGCCGCCCGCACGACCCGCAGGGCGAGCTCGGCGGGCTCGGCGTACGGGCGGCCGTGCGGGTCGCGGTGCAGGTAGTGGAACTCGCCCACCGCGGTGACCCCGGCGCGCGCGAGCTCGTGGAACGCCATCCGCGCGACCGCCTCGAGGTCGTCCGGGCCGAGCCGGTTCGCGGCGGCGTACATGGCGGCGCGCCAGCTCCAGAAGTCCTCGCGGCCCGCGCCGCGCCGCTCGGTCCGCCCGCGGATTGCCCGCTGGAAGGAGTGGCCGTGGGCGGAGACGAGGCCGGGGAGGAGGAGCCGGCGCGGGAGCGGGACCTGCTCGGCGCCCGGCGGCGGCTCGCCGACGGCCACGACCGCCCCGTCCCGGACGGAGAGCGCCGCGCCGGCGCGCAGCTCGCCGCCGGCGAGCAGGAGATCGGGCAGGTAGGCGCGCGTTGGGCCGGGCACGGGGGAGGCGCGGAGCGGCAGGCGAGCTATGATGCGCCTCGTGCCGCTCTCCTTCGTGAAGTACCACGGGCTCGGGAACGACTTCATCGTCGTGGACGGGCCCCTGATGGACCCCGACCGCGCCCGGCGCCTCTGCGACCGGCGCCGCGGCATCGGCGCCGACGGCGTCTTGACCGTCCTGCCTCCCCGGACGCCCGGCGCCGCCGCCACGATGCACATCTTCAACTCCGACGGCTCGGTGGCGGCCATGTGCGGGAACGGGATCCGCTGCGTCGCCCGGCACCTCGCCGAGACGCGCGGCCTCTCGGGCGAGCTGGTCATCGACACCGACTCCGGCCCGAAGCGCTGCGCCGTGCACCGCGACGCGGCCGGCGTCCCGTCCAGCGTCTCGGTCGAGATGGGGCCGGCGCGGGTCCTCGGGGACGAGGAGTTCCGGGTGGAGGGCGAGACCCTCCGCGCCGCGCGCGTCTCGATGGGGAACCCGCACGCCGTCCTCTTCGACGTCCCCACCCGCGAGCGCGCGGCCGCCATCGGGCCCGCGATCGAGCGGGCCGTGGCGGGCGGCGTGAACGTCGGCTTCGCGCGGCCGGGCCACGGGGGCGGGATCGACCTCGTGGTGTGGGAGCGGGGGGCGGGGCTCACCGACGCGTGCGGGACGGGCGCCTGCGCCGCGGCGGTGGCCGCGGTGCGCGCGGGCGCGGCGCCGGTCCGGACCCCGGTGGAGGTGCGGCTCCCGGGCGGCACCCTCGAGATCACCGTCGGCGAGGACCTCACGCGCGTGACGATGCGCGGCCCGGCCGCGCGGGTGTTCGCCGGCGAGGCGGACCTCTAGGGATGGCGACCGGCAGGATCCTCGTCGTCGACGACGAGCGGCTCTTCCTCGAGCTGTTCGGCCGCGCGCTCGCGAACGCCGGGCACGCCACGCGCACGGCCTCCTCCGCCGAGGAGGCGCTGGCGCTCCTCGCCGAGGAGCGCTTCGAGCTCGTGGTCACCGACATCGTCATGCCGGGCATGGACGGCGTCGCCCTCGTGCGCGAGGCGAAGCGGCGCGACCCCGAGCTCGAGGCGGTGGCGGTGACCGGGCGCGAGGACGTGCGGATGGCGGTCGAGGCCATGAAGGCCGGCTGCGCGGACTTCCTCACGAAGCCGGTCGAGCCCGAGGAGCTCGTCGCCGTCGCGGAGCGCGCGCTCGGCCGCGTGCAGCTCCGGCGCGAGCACTCGCAGCTCGTCTCCGAGAACCTCGACCTCACCCGCGCCCAGGCGCTCTACCGGCAGGGGCTGCAGATCCTCTCGACGCTCGACGGCGAGCGGCTCCAGGACCTGGCGCTCTCCGTGCTCGCACGCGTCACCGACGCGCAGGGCGCGGCGCTCTGGACCGCCGGCGAGCGCGGCGAGCTCCTGCTCCGCGCCTACCGCGGCGTGGTGGATCGCGCGGCGCTGCCGGCGCGGATCGACCCCGCCGGCGCCGAGTGGGCGGAGCCGCTGCGCGGCGGCGCGCCGTTCGAGGCGCCCTTCGCCGGCGCGGGCGAGGCCATGCTCGTGCCGCTCGTCGCGGACGACGAGCCGGTCGGCGTGGCGCTCCTCTCCGATCGCGCCGCCGGCCCCTTCGGCGCCGAGGAGCACCAGGCCGCCGCGACCATCGCCGACTTCACCGCCATCGCGGTGAAGAACGCGCGTCGCTTCCAGGCGGTGGAGCGGGTGGGCCTGCGCGACCGCGAGACCGGCGCCTACAACCTCGCCTACTTCGTGGACTACGCGGGCAAGGAGTTCTACAAGGCCCGCCGCTACGCGCGGTCCTTCTCGCTCGTGGTCCTCTCCCTCGACAACGCCGAGCAGATGCGGAAGGAGGCGGGGCGCGAGCCGTACCGCCGCGCGGTGCGCGACCTCGTCGCGGCGGTGGCGCGCGTGGGACGGGACGCCGACATCCTCGCGAAGGTCTCGGAGAGCGAGTACTACGTGCTCCTCCCCGAGACCGACCACTTCGGCGCGCTCATGTTCCTGCGCCGCGCGGTCGAGGAGGTCCGGCGCGAGGACGCGATCCAGCGCGTCGAGGAGCGCTGCCCGGTGCTCCTCTCCATGGGCGCCGCGACGTTCCCGAAGGACGGGGAGGACTTCGACGAGCTGCTCCACTGGGCGCGCGGGCGCATCCTGGAGCAGCGCGGCTCGCTCGTCCGCCGCCTGCACCTCGACGACCTCGACCCGGCCGCGTTCTGGGAGCTCTCGGACCTGCTGCTCTCCGGCGCGGGCCCCATCCCGGAGAGCTCGCCCTCCGCGCGGGCGCGCGTCGAGGGCGACCTTCTCGCCGCCGCCCAGCGCGAGGCCGCCCGCGAGATCGCGCGCGACCCGCGGGCGCGGGGGATGCTGTACGTCGGCGGGCAGGGCGGGCGCGGGCTCGCGGCGCTCGTGCAGGCGCTCCCGCCCGGCGACGCCGCCGCGCGCGCCGGGGATCCGTCCGCGCGGGTGTACCTGCTCGGCCCCCGCGGCCGCGACGCGGCGCCGGTCGTGCACCCGCTCGTCACCGAGGTCTACCTCGACGGCGACAAGCGCTTCGCCGATCACGCCTTCGTGCTCTTCCTCTCCGAGCACTCCGCCTACGCGCTCCTCGCCGGCCCCGGGGGCCGGGTGTTCCACACCTCCGACGCGCCGCTCGTGGACGCGCTCGTCGCGAAGCTCCAGCACCTCTACGACCTGCAGCCCCTCTAGCGAGGCGAGATGGCCCCCGGTCGCAAGATCCTCATCGCAGACCCCGACGCCGCGACGGTGCGCGCCCTCGCCCCGGCGCTGCGCCAGCGCGGCTACCAGGTCCACGCCGCCCGCGACGCCTCGCGGGCGCTGCAGATCGCGATCCTCCGCTTCCCCGACCTCGTCCTCCTCGACGAGCGCGCGGGGCTCCTCGACCCGCGTACCTTCGTGCGCATCCTCCGCACGAACCCGCGCACCGAGCGGATCCCCGTCGTCCTCACCGGCGAGAACGTCGATCCGGAGCGCGCGCGCCTCGGCACGTTCCTGCGCAAGCCGTTCAACCTCGACGAGGTCCTCGCCCGCATCGAGCAGATCTTCCGCCGCGTCGACGCCGCCCGCGCGGTCTCCGGCGAGACCCGCGAGATCGAGGGGAACCTCGCGCAGATCCCCATCGCCGACCTCCTCCAGATCCTCGCCGGGAACCGCAAGACCGGCCGGCTCACCGTGGAGCGCGAGGGAGAGCGCGCCGAGATCGCGCTCTCCGATGGGCGCGTCGTGGACGCCGCGATGGGCGCGGCGGTGGGCGAGAAGGCGCTGTGGCGGCTCCTCACCCGGCGCGAGGGGCAGTTCGCGTTCGTGCCGGGCGCGCTCGCCGGGCCGCAGCGGATCGACCGGCGCGTCGAGGAGCTGGTCCTCGAGGGGCTGCGCCAGGCCGACGAGCTCGCGCGGCTCCTGCCGGCGCTCCCGCCGCCCGGCGATCTCGTCGAGCTCGCCGTCCACCCGAGCGAGATCCCCGCCGGCCTGCACCCGGTCACCGAGGAGGTGGTCGCGCTCCTCGCCGGGCCGCGCCGCTTCCAGGACGTGGTGGACCGCTGCCGCGCCTCCGACCTCGAGACCGTCCGCGCGCTCGTCGCGCTCCTCGAGCGCGGCTACGCGCGCCGCCTCGCCGGACCGGCCCCCGCGGAGGTCACGCCGCTGCTCGGCCCGGCCGAGCTCCACGCGCTGCGGGCGCGCATCGCGCGCGGCCGCTCCTCCGGCGCGCAGGCGGTGGGCAAGGTCGTCCTCGCCGGCGGCGGCCCGCTCGCGCGCCGCGCGGCGCTCCAGCGCTTCCAGACCGTCCCCGGCTTCCACGCGGAGGTCGAGGCCCCCGCCGGCTTCGGCACGCTCGGGCGCGTCACGCTCGGCGAGGGCGTACGCCTCGACCTGACCGAGCTCCCCGGCGAGCGCGCGCAGCGGCCGCTCTGGCGGCCCTTCGCGGCGGGCGCCGTCGGCGCGCTCGTCCTGCTCCCCGCCGACGACGACGCGCCGCTCCTCGCCGAGCTCGCGAACGTGCTCCGCCTCCCCGTGGTCGTCTGCGGGCCATCCGAGGCGGCGGTGCCGGAGTCGCTCCGCCAGGCGCCGGGCGGATTCGCCTTCGAGGGGAGCGACGCCGCGGAGGGGCTGCGCGCGCTCCTCGCCGGCGCGGGCGCGCGCGCCGCGATGTACTGAGCGGGCGCGGGAGGAGCTCCAGGTGCGGATCCCGATCTGGCAGGTGGACGCGTTCGCCGAGCGCGTGTTCGCCGGGAACCCGGCCGCCGTGTGCGTCCTCGACGGCTGGCTCCCGGACGACACGCTCCGCGCGATCGCCGCCGAGAACGCGCTCTCCGAGACCGCGTTCCTGGTGCGCGAGGGCGACGGGTACGCCATCCGCTGGTTCACGCCGACGGTCGAGGTGGACCTCTGCGGCCACGCGACGCTCGCCGCCGGCTTCGTCGTGCTCTCCCGGCTCGAGCCCGGCCGCGCGGCGGTGACGTTCCGCTCGCAGAGCGGCCCGCTCGCCGTCGCGCGAGGCGAGGGCGAGCGCCTCGTCATGACGTTCCCGCGCCGTCCCGCGAGGCCCGTCGAGCCGCCGGAGCCGCTCCTCCGCGCGCTCGGCCGCCGCCCGCTCGCGACGCTCCTCGCGCGCGATCTCGTCGCGGTCCTCGAGAGCGAGGAGGCGGTGCGCGCCGCGGCGCCCGACCTCGCGGCGGTCGCGGCGCTCGACGCGGCGGGGCTCGCGATCACGGCGCCGGGGAGCCGCGGCGCCGACTTCGTCTCGCGCTACTTCACGCCCCAGGCCGGCATCCCCGAGGACCCGGTGACCGGCTCGGCGCACTGCACCCTCGCGCCCTACTGGGCCGGGCGCCTGGGGCGCCGCCGGCTGCTCGCGCATCAGGTGTCGCGCCGCGGCGGCGTCGTCGAATGCGAGGACCGCGAGGACGCGGTGGTGCTCGCCGGGCGCGTCGCGCCCTACCTCACGGGCGAGCTCGAGCTGCAGGGTCGCTAGGGAAGGTCGGGGTCGCCGAGCGCGGCGCGGACGATCGGGCTCGTGCACAGGAGCCGGAACTCCGCGCGCGTGAGCCAGGCTGTGCGGGACGAGCGCTTCCCGCGCAGGACGAGGCGCACCCGCTCCGCGTCGTGCGCCACGGTCGCGGCCGCGCCCGCCGACAGATCCCGCTCGAGCGAGCGCAGGTGGCGGTGGATGCGCAGGGCCCGCTTTCCCTCGGGCGAGGAGAGCGCGTGGAAGTAGCGGTTCCGGCTGAAGCCGGGGTCCTGCCGGAGTCGCTCGACCGCGCGCGTGACGAAGTCCGCCATGGGAGCCCAGGACGTTAGCACCCGTCCCGGCGGCGGGCCACGGGATCACGCCTCCGAGGCGCGCCGCTGGCGCGCCGGGCTCCCGGTGACGGGCGTGGGCCCGGCCGCCCGCGCGAGCAGAAAGCGGGCGAGCGCATGGTCGGTCGAGTAGACGTGATCCTGCAGCCAGCCGGTCACCTCGCGCTCCAGCCGGAGCACGAGCCGCGCGCTCGCACCCTCCACCGCGAACAGGTTCGAGAGCGCGTCGATCTCGGCGCCGAAGGCGAGGTGCTCGGCGGCGTGGAGGGCGGCGTCGGGGTACGCCACCTCGCGCATGAGCCGCTCCTCCGCGGCGAAGTGATCGCGGGTGTAGTGCTGGAGGAAGCCGATGAGGCTCGTCGCCTCGCTGCGGTCGCGCCGGAGCATGGCGTCGAGGAGCCGGTCGAAGCGGCGGAACAGCTCCTCGTGCTGCGCGTCCAGTTCGGCCACGCCAAGCGACAGGGCCGACGTCCAGCGGAGCGCCATGGAATCTCCCCTCCCGCGCCATGGTCGCGCGGTCCTCTGACGGAGGGTACGAGCCCTGGAGCCCGCTGACACGCCCACGGTTGACGGACATCACGACCGCCCCGAGAGGAGCGGCGTGCGCGCCTTCGCCCACACTCTAAGTGGGGATGGCTGTCGTGGTCGCGACCAGCCGCGACAGGCTGGCGCGGTCGCGACGGCCGGAGGGGCCGACGACCACCGCGACGAGGTTCCGGCGCCGGAACGTCTCGGCCGCGACGCGCTGCACGTCGGCGGGGGTGACGCGCTCGACGCGGCGGCAGCGCTCCTCGAAGCTCTCGGGCGCGGAGAGCACCTCGCCCGCGCCGTACCAGCCGGCGAGGTCGGCCGCGCTGTCGAGCGAGAAGGCGAGGGTCATGCGGTGGCGCCGCTGGACGCGCAGCAGCTCCTCCTCCGGCATGGGCTGCTCGGCGAGCTGGCCGAGGACCCGCAGGACCTCCTCCAGCACGCGCGGGAGCTTGCGCGGGGCGCACGCGCCGTCCACGACCGTCATGCCCGCGTCGGCGAACGTGTCGATCCCGGCGTGCAGCGAGTAGGCGAGGCCGCGCCGCTCGACGATCTCGAACGGCAGCCGGGAGGAGAGCCCGTCGTCGAGGATGCGCCGGATGCAGAGGTGGACCGGGTAGTCGGCGTGGCGCTCCGGAGGGCAGGGGAACGAGACCGAGAACTCCGCCTGGGCGTCGTCGTGGTCCACGAGCTCGAGGCGCGGCCCGCCCGGCCAGGGCGGCGGCGCGAGGTCGGTGCTGGCCTTGCCGCGGGGCAGGCGTCCGAGGTGCTCCTCGGCGAGCTCCTCCACGTCGCTCGCCCGCACGGGACCCGCCACCGCCAGGACGAGGTTCGCCCCGCTGTAGAAGCGCTCGTGGTGCGCCCGCACGTCGCGCCGCGAGAGGCGCCGCACGATCTCCGGCGTCCCCGCGATCTTGTAGCCGAGCGGGTGATCGCCGAAGACGATGCGCTTCGAGAGGTTGTCCGGGTCGATGTCGCGGCCGTCGGCGTCCACCTCGTCGAGGATCTCCTCCAGGATCACCTCGCGCTCGACGTCCATCTCCTTGAGGAGCGGCCGGCGGATGAGGTCGCCGAGGATGGCGAGCCCGGTTCCGACCTCGTCCGGGTGGATGGGCGTGTAATAGCAGCCGTGGTCGCGCGCGGTGATGCCGTTCAGGCTCCCGCCGGCGCTCTCCACCGCCGCGTTCATCGCGACCGTGTCCGGCCAGGCCACCGAGCCTCGGAAGAACAGGTGCTCGAGGAAGTGCGAGACCCCGTTCCGCGCGGCGGTCTCGTGTCTCGAGCCGGCGCGCACGTAGAGCGCGATCATGGCCGAGTGGAGGCCCGGCGCGCGCGCCGTGAGCACGCGCAGCCCGTTCGACAGCACGGAGCGATGCACCTCCCCCCAGTTCTCGCGCGGGGGCCTCGGACGCGCCGCGACGCGCTGGCGGGGATCGCCGGCGCGGATCATCGCGCCGGCCTTCTGCGGAAGGAGCTTGCGGCGCTTCCGCCGGATCTCGTGCCTCGGCTGCCTCATCTCGTACTCACGACCTCCGTGGGTGTTGCAGTCTGCTCGTCCGCCGCCGCCGGCAGGCGGACGGCGAACGTCGTCCCTCGACCGACCGCGCTGTCGCAGCGGATCGAGCCTCCGTGCTCCTCTACCACCTGCCGGGTGAAGGCGAGACCGAGACCGGTGCCGCGCTCCTTCGTCGAGTAAAAGGCCTCGAAGATGCGCGTCAGATCCCCTGGGGGGATCCCCCCGCCCGTATCGGCGACCTCGGCCTCGATCGCTTCCCCCGCGCGGCGGGTGCGCACCGTCACGATCCCGCCCGAGGGCATGGCCTCCCGGCTGTTGCGGAGCAGGTTGAGGAACACGGCGCGGAGCTGGCCCTCGTCCGCCTGCACGGTGGGCAGCCCCGGCTCGAGCTCGCGATGGAGCTCGATCCGGGCGGCCGCGAGCTCCGGGGCGAGGAAGTCGAGCAGGCCAGCGAGGAGCTCGTTCAGGTCCTGGCGCTCGAGCGCAGGCTTCGGCAGCCGCGCGAACCGCAGGTACTCCTCGGCCACGCCGTTCAGGCGATCGACCTCGCGCGAGATGGCCGCCACGAGCTGCGTCGCCTCGCGGGGAGCGGACAGCTCCGCGAGCTCCTCGGCGAGGAGCTCGGCGTTGAGGCCGATCGCGTTCAGCGGGTTGCGGATCTCGTGCGTGATCTGGGCGGAGATGCGGCCGACCGCGGCGAGCCGCTCCGCCCGCCGGAGCTCGTCGCGCTGCCGCCCGAGCGAGGCCGCCATGGCGTTGAACTCGCCGGCGAGCAGGCCGATCTCGTCGTCGCTCCTCACGTCGACCATGCGCGTGAGATCGCCCGCGGCGACGGCCTTCACCCCCTCGGTGAGCGTCTGGATGGGCGCGAGGAGCCGCTGCGAGAGCAGGGCGGCGCCCACGCCGATCGCGAGCGCGCCGAGCGAGTAGAGGACGATGAGCGCCACCGTCCGGCCCTCCGCCCGCTCGGCCGCCCGGACACGATCGGCGGTCTGGCTCTCCAGCGCGACCTGGAGGAGCTTCACGTCGAGCGAGAGCCCCTTCTCGAGCTGGCGGACCTCCTGCGCGTGCGCCTCGAAGGCGGCGGCCGTCCGCGGATCCTGCCCCTCGCCGGCCTCGAGCGCGTCGAAGAGCGCGCGCGCCTTGGCGTCGTACTCCGACCAGCGGGTGCCGAGCGCGGCGAGCCGCCCCTGCACGTCGTCGAGGAAGCGCGCGTCCTCGTCGCGGGCGAGGAGCCGGGCGTCGGCGATGACGCGGTTCGCCTCCTCGATCTTCTCCCGGACGAGGGCCGGGAAGTGCGCGCGCGCCACCGGGAGGTACGCCTGGCGCGCGGCGCGATCGAGGGCCCGCGCCTCCAGCGCCCGGGCCGCGACCCAGTCCTTCGTCTCGAGCTGCGCCGCGATGCGGGTGAGCGGCTGGTAGCCCGTCGAGAGGAGGCGGAGGTCGCGGCGGGCGTCGTGCAGCCGGACGATGGCGAACGCGGCGACGGCGCCGAAGGCGGCGAGGGCCACGGCGAAGGTGAGGAAGATGCGGGTGGCGACGCGGCGCATTCGAGGGGCGGGGATCCTAGCGCGTCCGAAAGGCGCGGCCCCGCCGAATCGTTCCTAACCTCCCGCGGAGCGGAGCGCGGCGGCCGAGCGCACGCCCGCCGCGTTCCTTCCAAGAGGCTGGAAGGTCTGTTAGTTACGGTGGTCCTCCACCGGAGCACATCCGCCATGACCGGACTCTTCGCCTTCCTCGCCCTCGTCGGCGTCCTCGCAGCCGTCGCCTTCTTCCTCTCTGCCCGCGGTGCGCGCGCCGAGCTCGCCGCGCGCACCGGCGACCGCGCGAAGCTCGAGGCGGACGCCGAGGCGGCGCGCAAGGCGGCCCAGGACGCGCGCGCGGAGGCGAAGAAGACGCGCGAGGAGGCCTCGGCGCTGCGGGGCGATCTCGAGCGCGCGAAGAAGAAGGCCTTCGAGCAGGCGGAGGCCGCGCGGCGCGCGGGCGGCGCGCCGGCGCTGCGCGAGGAGATCGACAAGCTCGGGGCGCGGCTCGCGGAGGCGCGCGCCGAGGCGGCGCACCAGGCGGAGCGGGCCCGCGCGGTGGAGGGCGAGCTGCAGAAGGCTGCGGCCCAGCTCGAGCGCGCGCGGAGCCGCCCGGTCGAGGCGCCTCGCGCCCCGACCCCCGCGCCGGCCCCGGTCGCGGTGCCCGCCGCGGCTCCCGCCGTGGACGACGGCCGCCTCGCCGCCGAGAAGGATCGCGCCGACAAGGCCGAGTCGAAGCTCGCGGAGGCGCGCAAGCGGGTCGCCGAGCTGGAGCGAGATCTCAAGGCCATCCGCGGGCGGCTCGAGACCGAGAAGCGGGTCTACATGGTGCAGAAGGGCGAGCTCGAGCTCGCGGCCGACCGCTACACCGAGCTGCGCCGCCGCCACGACACGCTCCGCAAGGAGCACGACGAGCTCGTCGAGGCGGTGCGGCAGGCCGCGCGGGAGGAGCGCCGCCTCGCCGAGAGCGCCAAGGGGAAGGGCGAGGGGAGCGAGCCCGCCGGCGGAACCGCCGCGTAGCGGCGGGCCCGGGAACGCGCAGGCCTGCTCAGGCGGGCTGCGCCTCACCGCCGGTGATCGGGCTGCTCACGCTCGCGTTCGCGAGCAGCTTGAACACGGGCGCGAGGTCGCGGAACACGCCGAGGAGATCGCCGAGCGACAGGCTCCGCGCCTCCTCGCTCGTCCACGCGATCCCGACGTCGAGCCCCACCGCGCCGGGGGCGAGGTCCTCCGCGAGCTCCAGCCAGAAGGCCGCGGTGTGCGCGGGCGCGAGCTCGGGGAGCTCCTCGTAGTTCCAGTCCCGGAAGCTGCGGAGCTTGCGGAACGGCTTGCCCTTCCGCGCGAGGTTCGGCGCCTCGCGCGCGAGGGCGGCCTGCAGCGCGGCGCGCGACGGGGAGTCCCCCTTCACGCCCACGCGCGCGTGCAGGTGCTCGCGCGTCGCGACCACCGCGAGGTAGGGGATCCCGCGGTAGCCCTTCGGGCTCTCGCAGAACGTGACGAGCGCCTCGTCGGGGGCGACGCCCCGGCGGTGGACGATCTTGCCGGCGTGGACGAAGAGCTCCCGGCCGGCGACGCGGGACAGGCCGGAGAGGCAGTGGTTCCCGAGCTCGACGAGCTTCGGCTGAAGCTTTCCCGTGAGCGCGGCGGACCGCGCGTCGGGATCGTCGATCTCGAACATCCCGAAGTCGGGTGGACCGAGGCCGAGGCCTGCCATGAGCGCCCCCAGCGCAATTGGGCGGGCGATCCTAACACACGTTGACGGCCCGGGCGGCGTGGGCCTAGGTTCACCCCTCCGATGCAGAAGGACCAGCGGCTCCTCGACCTCGCGGCGCTCCTGCTCAAGGCCGCCGAGCCCGTCTCCTGGCGCGAGATCCAGGAGCAGTTCCCCGAGGACTACGGCGGGAAGGGCGAGGCCGCGATCCGCAAGTTCGAGCGGGACAAGGCGGACCTGCTCGAGCTCGGGATCCCCGTGCGCTACGCGGCGGGGGACGAGGACCTCCCCGCCGGCTACCTCATCGAGCGGGACGAGTTCTACCTGCCCGACCTGCGGCTCCCGCCGGAGGACCTCGCCCTCCTCTACCTCGCCGGCTCGGCGGCGCTCGCGAGCGGCACGTTCCCCTACTCCCGCGACCTCGCCCACGCGCTCAACAAGCTCTCCTTCGCGGCGCGGGCGCCGGGCGCCTCCGAGGCCGCGGCGCTCGCGACGCGCCAGCTCTCCGCGCCCGAGGAGGGCGACGGCGTGGACGTCGGCGCGCGCGTGGAGGAGCTCTCGCGCGCGGTCGCGCACAAGAAGCGCGTCCACGTCGTGTACCTCGGCGCGGAGCGGCGCCAGACGACCGAGCGCGACGTCGATCCGTACGGTCTCTTCCAGCGCGGCGGCGCCTGGTTCCTCGCGGGCTTCTGCCACCTGCGCCAGGCGATCCGCACGTTCCACCTCAAGCGCATCGTCTCGCTCGCCATGAACCCGTCGGCGCCCCGCACGCCGGACTTCGCGACGCGCAAGGACTTCTCGCTCGCCGACTTCGCGACCCGCGAGATCTGGGAGTACGACGTCCACGGCGCGGTCCGCTGCCGGATCCGGCTCGAGCCGCCCGTGCCCGCCGAGGTGATCGCCTCGTTCGGCCCGCGCGCGAGGCTCGCGGAGGACGGCGGCGCGACGCTCGTCGAGGTGGACGCCACGAACGAGGAGGGGCTCTTGCGGCACGTGCTCGCGCTCGGCGATCGCGCGGAGCTCCTCCAGCCGAAGGCCCTGCGCGAGAAGGCGCGCACGGTGCTCGCCGGCCTCGAGCGGGGGCTCGCGTGAGCGCGGCGAAGGGACGCAAGGCGTCGCCCGCGGCCCCGGCGTCCCGCGCTCCGGCGCGGCGCGCGGCGCCGAGGTCCGCCGCGCCGAAGCCGGCCCAGGCCCCGGCCCCGAAGGCCGCCGCCCGCAAGGCCGCCGCCGCCGCGCCGCGGCCCGACCCCCGCGACCGGCTCCGGCGCGTCCTGTTCCTCGTGCCGTACGCGGTGCGCCACCCGGGCATCCCGGTGAAGGAGCTCGCGCGCCGCTGCGCCTGCACCGAGCGGGAGCTGCTCGCGGATCTCGACTTCCTCCTCGAGGTCGGCTCGCCGCCGTTCGCGCCCGACGACTTCCTCGACCTGTACGTCGAGGGGGACCGCGTCTACGTCGCGCTGCACCAGAGCTTCTCCCGCCCGCCGCGCTTCACCGAGAGCGAGGCGGCCGCGCTCGCCGCCGCTGCGCAGGGGCTCGGCGGCGAGGGCCGGGAGCGCGCCGTGAAGGCGCTCCGCGAGTCGGTGCCGCGCGACCGCCGCGCGAGCTTCGACGAGCTCGTCGGCCGCATCTACGCCGGCGCGCCGCCCGCGCGCGACTCGGTGCTCGGCCGGCTCCAGCGCGCCATCGCCGAGCGCCGCGCGGTGCGGCTCGCCTACCACTCCGCCTCGCGCGACGCGGAGACCGAGCGCGTCGTCCGGCCCTACACGCTCGCCCAGCGGTTCGGCCACTGGTACCTCTACGGCCACGACTCCGAGCGCGGGAAGGCGCTCGCGTTCCGCCTCGACCGGATCCGGGAGTGCGCCGTCACGGACGAGCGCTTCGATCCGCCGAGCGAGGCGGAGCTCGTGCTCGCGCGGCTCTTCTCGGAGGCGCAGGGAGAGCCCGCGCAGATAAAGCTCGGGCCCCTCGCCGCGGCCTGGGCGCTCGCCCGGCCCGGGGTGCGGCTCGTGAAGCGCACGGAGAAGGGCGGGGCGGTCGTCGAGCTCGCCGGGGCGAGCGACGAGTACGCCACCCGGTACGCGCTCTCCCTCGGCGGCGACGCCGAGGTGATCGCGCCGGCCTCGGCGCGCCGGCACTTCGTGGACGCGGTGCGGCGGACCCTCGCCCGCTACGGGTGAGGAGCGCTCGGGCGCGCACACCCTGGGTTCCCCAGGACCACCTCCCGCCACCCGATAAAACGGGACTTGGCGGCGGCACGCGAACCGCATCCCGGGCCGCCGCAATCTCGCGGAGGTGCCTTGGCCCGGGTCCTGATCGTCGACGACACCGACATCGTCCGGCGTGCGCTGGAGCTCGCCGTGCGGCGGATGGGACACGCCGCCGTGTCCACCTCCAACGCCGCCGAGGCGCTCGCCCTCGCCCGGCTGGAGCCGCCGGATCTGGCCCTCGTGGACTTCCGCATGCCGGGCATGGACGGCGCGGAGCTGTTCCTCGCGCTTCGCGAGGCGCTCGGCGAGCGCTGCCCGAAGATCCTCTTCGTGTCGGCGACCCCCCCGGACGAGGTCGCGCGCGAGGTCGAGCGGATCGGCCGGCCGGTCGGCTACGTGAAGAAGCCGTTCCACCTGGACGATCTGGTGAGGGTGGTCGGCGAGGCCTTGGCCTAGCGCGCCAGAGAAACCGTTTTCGGCCTGCGCGGGCGCGCGCGTCGCCCCGCTACTTCTTCTCCACCCACTCGAAGAACAGCTGCGCCATCGCCGCGACGTCCTTGTCGCCTCGGCCGCTCTCCGCGGCGGCGGCGAGGAGGCGGCGCACGGTCTCGTTGAGCGGGACCTTCGCGCCGAGGTCGGCGGCGGCCTCCTGCGCGAGCCGCTGATCCTTCTCGGCGAGGGCGATGGAGAACCGCGGCGCGAAGTCCCTGCGCTCCACGAGCTCCCCCTTCATGAGGTAGAGGGGCGAGTGGAACGACGAGGCCTGGAGCACCTCCACGAGCTTGGGGACGGCGATGCCGCCCGCCTGCGCGAGCGCGAGCGCCTCGCCGAAGGCCGTGATCATGGCGCCGCCGATGGCGTTCACGCAGAGCTTGAGGAGCGCCGCCTGGGCGGCCTCGTCGACCTCGAACAGGCGGGCCGACACCGCGTGCAGCGCAGGCCGGGCGCGTTCGCGCGCGATCGCCGGGCCGCCGACCACGAGGACGAGCTGGGCCTGCTCGGCCGCCGTCCGCGATCCCAGCACCGGGCACGCGACGAACCGGGCGCCTCGCGCGCTCACCCGCTCGCCGACCGAGCGCGCCGCCTGGACGCCGGCGGTGCTCATGTCCACGAGCACGTCCCCCTCGCGCAGCGCCGCCAGGACGCCGTCCGGTCCCTCGAGCACCGCGTCGAGCGCGCGCTCGTCCGTGAGGCAGCAGACGACGAGGTCCCGGCCCGTCGCGCACTCGCGCGGCGACCCCGCGAGCTTGCCGCCCTTCGAGACGATGTGGCCGGCCTTCGAGGGAGTCCGGTTCCAGACCGTCAGGTCGTGGCCGGCCTTCCGGAGGTTGTTTGCGATGGGCTCTCCCATGGTCCCGAGCCCCAGGAAACCGATGCGGAGTCGCATGTTGGCCTTGTAACCCGACGCGGCGGACCCGGCCAACGTCACGGAAGCGGCGTGGGCGTCAGCCGCGGGTGCGGCGAACCCGCCTCTGGCGCGGCGCGGCATTCTCTGCGACGCTCCTCCCGCTCGCCGGCCCCCGCGCCGGCAGTGTTCACCCGAGGTTAGGGAGCTCCAAGGCGCATGGCGACGGCGGACGTCATCGTGGTGGGTGGGGGTGTGAGCGGGCTCGGGCTCGCGTGGAAGGCGGCCCAGGCGGGCCGCAAGGTGCTCGTGCTCGAGCGCGAGGCGCGTGTGGGCGGCTGCCTCCACTCGCACCGGCGGCCGGACGGCTACTGGTTCGAGATGGGCGCGCACACCGCCTACAACAGCTACGGCGCGCTGCTCGACATCGTGGTCGGCACGGGCATGACGGGCAAGGTGAAGGAGCGCGGGCCGGCGCGGGGGCGATTCGGGCTGCTCCGGAACGGCGAGTACCGCTGGCTCACGCCGCCCAAGATCCTGCTCCAGCTGAACTGGCTCGAGGCGGCCGTCCACTTCCCCCTGAACTTCCTGCGCAAGAAGGACGGGGAGACGATCGGGTCGTACTACTCGAAGCTCCTCGGGCCCGGAAACTACGCGCGGCTCTTCTCCCCGTTCTTCGCGGCCGTCCCCTCGCAGAAGGCCGATGGGTTCCCGGTGGAGGGGGCGGGGTCGCTGTTCAAGAAGCGGCCGCGCCGGCCGGAGTTCGTGCGGAGCTTCGGCCTCGAGGGCGGCCTGCAGTCGGTGTGCGACGCGGCGGCCGCCGCGCCGGGGATCACCGTCGAGAAGGGCGTCCGCGCGACCCGGGTCGCCCGCGCCGGCGGAGGCTTCGTCGTGACGGCCGCGGACGGCCGCACCTGGGAGGCGCCGATCGCGGCGGTGGCCGCTCCGGTCGACCAGGCGCCCAGCCTCCTCCGCGACGACTTCCCCGCCCTCGCGGGCGCGATCGAGCGCGTCCGGACGGTGGCCGTCGAGAGCGTGGGCGTCGCGCTGCCGCGCGAGCGGTGCTGGATGCCGGAGTGCGCGTTCCTCGTCCCCGTGGACGACGTGTTCCACTCCTGCGTGACGCGCGACCCGTTCCCGGATCCCCGCTTCCGCGGCTTCGCCTTCCACTTCAAGCCCGGCCTCTCGCGCGACGAGCGGCTCGAGCGGATCTCCGCGGTGCTGCGCGTCCCGGTGGCGGAGCTCCCGGACGTCGTGGAGCAGCGGATCGTCCTGCCGGCTCCCGCGCTCGGCCACCCCGAGATCGTGGCGGAGATCGACCGTGGCCTCGCCGGGCAGCGGCTCGCCGTGACCGGCAACTACTTCGCCGGCCTCGCCATCGAGGACTGCGTGCTCCGCTCCAACGCGGAGTGGGCGCGGGTGGGGAGCTCGCCTTAGGGCGGCGGTCCGGGCGGGCCCGCCGGCTCCGCGGCGGCGGGCGCCCGCGGCGCCGGCTCGAAGCGGAAGGCGCCGTCCGCGAAGTCCACCCGCACGCGCGCGCCCTCCGTCACCTCGCCGCGGAGCATCATCCGCGAGATGGGCGTCTCGAGCTCGCGCTGGATGGCGCGCCGGAGCGGGCGCGCGCCGAAGCGCGGCTCGAACCCGCGCTCGACGAGGCCGTCGATCGCGGCGGGCGTCACCTCGAGCGAGATGCCCTGGCCGTGGAGCTTGCGGCGCGTGACCTCGAGGAGCCGCTCGACGATGCCGCCCATCTGCTCGCGCGTGAGCGGGTGGAACACGACGATCTCGTCGATGCGGTTCAGGAACTCCGGCCGGAACGCGGTCTTGAGCGCCTCCATCGCCTGATCGCGCATGGCGCGCGCCGACTCGTCGTCGCTCCGCAAGAACCCGACGGTCGTGCGGTAGGCGAGCGCGTCGGCGCCGACGTTCGAGGTGAGCACCACGATGGTGTTCTTGAAGCTCACCGTGCGCCCCTTGGCGTCGGTGAGCCGCCCGTCGTCCATGAGCTGGAGGAGCACGTTGAAGACGTCCGGGTGCGCCTTCTCGATCTCGTCGAAGAGCAGGACCGAGTACGGGCGCCGCCGCACGGCCTCGGTGAGCTTGCCCGCCTCCTCGTACCCGACGTAGCCCGGGGGCGCGCCGACGAGCCGGGAGACGGTGTGCCGCTCCTGGAACTCCGACATGTCGAAGCGGATCATCGCCCCCTCGTCGTTGAAGAGGTACTCGGCGAGGGCGCGGGCGGTCTCGGTCTTCCCCACGCCCGTGGGGCCGAGGAAGAGGAACGTCCCGATGGGACGGTTGGGGTCCTTGAGGCCGGTGCGCGCCCGGCGGACCGCCTCGGACACGGCGCGGATCGCCTCCTCCTGGCCCACGACCCGCTTCTCGAGCGCGCGCTCCATCTCGAGCAGCCGCTGCATCTCCTCCATGCGCAGCTTCTCGGCGGGGATCCCGGTCCACTCCGCGACGACGCGCGCGACGTCCTCGGGGCCGACCGACGGCTCCTGCGTGGAGCGCTGCTCGCGCCAGCCCTTGCGCATCCGGTCGAGCTCCGCCTTGAGGCCCTCGAGCTCCTTCTTGAGCTCGGCCGCCTCGGCGTAGCGCTCGGCGGCGACGGCCTGCGCCTTGTCCTTCTCGCGCTGCGCGACGCGCCCCTCGAGCTGCGAGAGCCGGTCCGGGCCGCTCGCGGCGGAGAGCCGCACCATGGCCGCGGCCTCGTCCATGAGGTCGATGGCCTTGTCGGGGAGGAAGCGGTCCGTGACGTACCGGTCCGAGAGGTCCACCGCGGCGTCGAGCGCCGCGTCGGTGATCTTGACGCGGTGGTGGGCCTCGTAGGAGTCGCGGAGGCCGCGGAGGATCTCGAGCGTCTGCGCCGGGGTCGGCTCCGAGACGAGCACCGGCTGGAAGCGGCGCTCGAGCGCGGCGTCCTTCTCGATGTGCTTGCGGTACTCGTCGAGCGTGGTGGCGCCGAGCGCCTGCAGCTCGCCGCGGGCGAGCGCGGGCTTCAGGAGGTTCGACGCGTCCATCGCGCCCTCGGCGCCGCCCGCGCCGACCACGGTGTGGATCTCGTCGATGAAGAGGATGATCTTCCCCTTGAGCTTGCGGACCTCGTCCATGAGGCCGGTGAGCCGCTGCTCGAAGTCGCCCCGGAAGCGCGTGCCGGCGAGCATCCCGCCGAGATCGAGCGCGAGGACGCGCTTGTCGCGCAGCACCTCGGGCACGTCGCCCGCGGAGATGCGCTGGGCGAGCCCCTCGGCGATGGCGGTCTTGCCGACGCCGGGCTCGCCCACCAGCACGGGGTTGTTCTTCGTCTTGCGGGAGAGGATGCGGATGACCCGCTCCACCTCCGCCTCGCGCCCGATCACCGGGTCGAGCTCGCCGGCCCTCGCGAGCGCGGAGAGATCGCGCGAGAAGCGGGCGAGGTTCGGCGGCAGATCGGTGCGGCGCGGCGGCGCCGCCCCGCCCGACGCCTCGGGCGCGCCGCCCTGGAGCCGCGCCTCGAGCGCGCGCGGGTCCACGTCGCGGAGGAACTGCGCCGCGAAGCTCTCGCCGTCGACGACGATGGCCGCGAGGAGGTGCTCGGGGCCGATGAAGTCCTGGCCGCGCTGCGCCGCCTGCATCCGCGCGACCTGCAGGACGCGCTTCATGCCGGACGAGAGCCCCACCTGCTCCGCCTCGATCGGCGCGCCGCGCGGGATCGCCTGCTCGAGCCGCGCCTCGTACTCCTCCACCGCCACGCCGGAGGCGCCGAGCGCCTCGCGCAGCTCGGGGACCTCGTGCAGGAGCGCGAGCAGGAGGAAGTCCACGCCGACCCGCGGCTGGCCCCAGGCGAGCGCCTCCTGGGCCGAGCGCTGCAGCACCCGCTGCGCCATCTCCGACAGGCGCCCGAGCATGCCTTCTCGCCCGCGCAGGCGGGGCCCGAACAGCCCTTCCATCAGGCTCTCCAGGGAGCCGAGCCGGCCCCCGCCCGCCATCGCGCTCGCGCAGTGGTGGCAGAGCCGCACCGCGGCCTCTCCGCCGCCGTTCATCCGCCGGCGCAGCTCGATCGCCGCAGGTCGCACGCCGCAGTTCTCGCAGAGTAGGGTCGCCACGTCGGAATCCCTCCGACGCAAACGTAGGCTCCGCGCGCCCGCGGCGAGGCGGGGAGAATCGGGGGAGCGGGGGGAGGGCCGTGCGCCGCGCGGGCGCGAGCGCCCGACCTTAGACGCGAGTCGCGAACAGGCGAGCGTAGCGAGCCCGCCGGGGCGACGCCGCGGAAGCGGCGAAGCCGCTCGCGGCGGCGCACGGGACCCGGCGAGCAGGGGTGGGGCCCCGACGACGGCGGCCAGCCGTCGGCGGGGCGGGGGCGCAGCCCCCGTTACGCGGTCGCGCCGCCGCCGTTCGAGACGGGTGCGCCGAGCAGCTCGCCGAGCCGGGCGGCGAGGCGCCGCGGCCGGAGCTCCCCGGCCGGCGCGACGAAGATGGTGTCGTCGCCGGCGATGGTGCCGAGCACCTCCGGCAGCTCGGCGAGGTCGATCGCGCGGGCGATCGCGGGGGCGCTGCCGGGGTGGGTGCGGATGACCACGAGCGAGGCGTTCGAGGTCACCTCGGAGACGAGGCCGCGCAGCGTCGCGAGGCCGTCCGAGCCGCCGGCGCCGTCGGGGAGCTCGTAGACGGTGCCCCCCTCCGGGCGCGACACGCGGCGGGCGCCGAGCTGCGCGAGGTCGCGCGACAGCGTCGCCTGCGTCGCCTCGATCCCCCCCGCGCGCAGCGCGTCGAGCAGCTCGTCCTGGGTGCCGATCTGGCGCCCGCGGAGCAGGCGGACGACGGCGTCGCGGCGGCGGCGCTGGCTGTTCATGTGGAGGTCACGAGCGAGCCCACCCCGCGGTCGGTGAAGAGCTCGGCGATGACGGTGTGCGGCTGGCGCCCGTCCAGCACGTGGACGCGCTCCACGCCGCCCGCGAGCGCGGCGAGGATCGACTGGGCCTTCCACTTCATGCCCCCGGTCACGGCGCCGGCCTGCACCCGGCGCGCGAGATCGCGGGTGTCGAGCTGGCGCACGAGCGCGCCGTCCGGGCTGGACTCGAGGATGCCGGGGACGTCGGTGAGGTAGATGAGCTTCTTCGCCCCGAGCGCCACCGCGACCGCGGCGGCGACCTCGTCGGCGTTGATGGACAGGCTGCCGCCCTCGTCGGAGAGGCCGATGGGCGAGATCACCGGGACGTAGCCGCCGTCGAGGAGCATGCGGAGGAACTCCCGGTTCACCTCCACCACCTCGCCGACGTGCCCGAGGTCGCGGCCGGACTCGTGCGTCGCCTTCTTGGCGCGCAGGAGCCGCCCGTCCTTCCCCGACAGGCCGACCGCGCCGGCGTTCCGCGCGTTGAGGAGCGCCACGAGCTCCTGGTTCACCTTGCCGGTGAGGACCATCTCCACGACGGGCAGGCTCTGGGCGTCGGTCACGCGCATGCCGTCCACGAACTCGCTGCGCTCGCCGAGCTTCTCGAGGGTCTTCGTGATCTCGGGCGCGCCGCCGTGGACCACCACCGGCTTCAGGCCCACCTTCTTGAGGAGGGACACGTCCTCGGCGAACGCCTCCTTGAGGCTGTCCTTCACCATCGCCGCGCCGCCGTACTTGATGACGGCGATCTGGCCGGAGAAGGCGGAGATGTACTTGAGCGCCTCGGCGAGGAGCGCCCGCTTGAAGGCAGGGCTGTAGTTCGAGACGCGGTCGTCCTTGGCGATCCCGCCGTCCGGCTTCTGGACGATGAGGGAGGTGTAGTCCGCGTTGATCTTCACGTAGTCGTAGGAGAGATCGCAGCCCCAGGCGGTCGCGCGCGCCTCGCCGTCGGCGAGCTCGACGAGCACGTCGATCCGGCTCTCGCGCATGCGCGTGCGGAGGTTCTCCCGGTCGAACTCGATGGGCGCTCCGCCGCCGAACACCGCGATGCCCTGCAAGGACACGCGCGCCTTGAAGGGATCGATCGGGTAGCCCGCGGCGCCGGCGCGGGCGCCGACGGTCGAGAGGATGCGCCCCCAGTTCGGATCGGCGCCGAAGAGCGCCGCCTTCACGAGCGGCGACGACGCGATCGAGCGGGCGCAGTCGCGGGCCGCCTCGTCGCCGGGCGCCCCCGAGACCACCACCTCGACGAGCTTCGTCGCGCCCTCGCCGTCGGCGGCCATGGCGCGGCCCATCTCGCCGAGGAGGTCGCCGAGCGCGGTCTCGAGCACCGCGAGGTCGGGACCCGGCTCGGAGATGCGGGGGTTCCCGGCGAGCCCGTTCGCGAGCGCGATGACGCAGTCGTTCGTGGACATCTCGCCGTCCACGGTGACCATGTTGAGGGTCTTCTGGACCGCGCGGGAGAGCGCGTCCTGCAGCGCCCTGGGCGTCACGGCGGCGTCGGTCGTGACGAGGCACATCGTCGTGGCGAGCTGCGGCGCGAGCATGCCCGAGCCCTTGCAGATGGCCGACACGACCGCGGTCTTCCCGCCGAGCGTGACCTCGCGCGCCGCCATCTTCGGGCGCGTGTCGGTGGTCATGATCGCCTCGGCGGCGAGGTCGGGGTGATCGCCGAGCTGATCCACGAGGGCGGGCAGGGCGGTCACGATCTTCATCGCCGGGAGCCGCGCGCCGATGACGCCGGTGGAGGCGGTGAGCACCGCGCGCTTCTGCACCCCGAGCGCGTCGGCGACGGCGCTCCGGATCACGGCCACGTCGTCGAGGCCCGCGGGCCCGGTGAGCGCGTTCGCGTTCCCGGAGTTCGCCACGATGGCGCGCATCCCCTCGGCGGGGACGCGCGGGCGCGCGTCCTGGATCGGCGCGGCGGCGGCCTTGTTGATGGTGAAGACGCCGGCCGCGGCGGCGGGGTGATCCGACACCACGAGGGCGAGATCGCGCCGCTGGGGCTTGAGCCCGCAGGCGACGCCGCCGAACCGGAAGCCCTTCGGGATCCTCACGGTCAGCCTCCGAGCAGGTCGAGCCCGGCCGTCTCGGGCCAGCCCATCGCCGCGTTCATCGCCTGCACGGCCTGGCCGGCGGCGCCCTTCACGAGGTTGTCGATGGCGGAGGTGGCGAGCGCGATCCCGGCCCGCGGGTCCACCGCGACGCCGACGTGGGCGCGGTTCGTGTGGAGCACGTCCTTCACCATGACCTTGTCCGCGGCGAGGACCTTCACGAACGGCTCCTCGGCGTACGCGGCGCGGAGCGCGCCCTCGAGGTCGGCCGGACGCGCGCCGCCGGCGAGCCGGAGCGCGACGGAGGAGAGGATCCCGCGGCGGATGGGGACGAGCACCGGGGTGAACGCGATCGGGCCGCAGGCGCCGGCGTGGCGCAGCACCGTCTGCTCGATCTCGGGCACGTGCTGGTGGCGGCCGAGGCGGTAGGCGCGCAGGTCGTCCCCGACCTCGACGAAGCTGTAGTCCTCGCTCGCCTTGCGGCCGGCGCCGGACACGCCGGAGAGGCCGGTGACGACGATCCCGTCCGGCGACACGAGCCCCGACTTCACGAGGGGCGCCACGGCGAGCGCGATGGAGGTCGCGTAGCAGCCCGGGTTCGTGACGAGCCTGGCTCCCGCGAGCCCGGCGCGCGCGAGCTCGGGCAGGCCGTACCGCGCCTCGGCGAGGAGCTCGGGGGCGGGGTGCGGGAACCCGTACCAGGCCGGGTAGGCCGCGGGGTCCGCGAGCCGGAACGCGCCGGAGAGATCCACGACGCGGGCGCCGCGCGCGAGCAGCCTCGGCGTGAGCGCGGCGGACACCTCCGCGGGCGTCGCCAGGAACACGATCTCGCCGTCGGCGCGCTCGGCCTCGGCGAGCGGGCGGTAGCGCAGCGCCGCGAGCTCACCCGAGAGCGGGAGCCGCCCGCCGGCGGGCTCGTCCGCCCAGCGATCGGAGTAGAGCGCCGCGACGCGGACGTGCGCGTGGCGCGCGAGGAGCCGCGTCAGCTCGAGGCCGGTGTAGCCGGAGGCCCCGACCACCGAGACCGGATGGACATGCATGGGTCTGCATATCTATGCAGACGCGCGGGGAAGGTCAAGCGGGGGGGGGCCGGAACGGAAACGGGCCGGCGGGAGCGTGTCCCGCCGGCCCGAGTGCCCAGGAGAGGATTCGAACCTCCACGGTTTTGAGGCCGCCAGACCCTGAATCTGGTGCGTCTACCAGTTCCGCCACCTGGGCTTTGGGGGCCTCCTCATATGCCGTGCGCCGACGGGGTGTCAACCGGGAATCCCCCGGCCGCCCATCCGTTCCGTCCCTGCCGCGCCGCTTCGTCGCTAGAATGCGCGGCCCGGAGGACCCGCATGCTCGCCTCGCTCTTCGCCCTCAACCTCGTGCTCGCGACGGGCTCCGCGCAGGGCGCCCCCCAGGCGCCGCCCGAGGACTGGCCCTACGAGACGCCGCCGGGCCAGGAAGCCCCGGCGCAGGCCGAGCCCGCGCGCCCGGCGACCCCCGCGGCGCCTCGCGCCACCTCCACCCCGACCGGCACTGCGCGGCGTCCCCCCCGCACCCTCTCGCTCCTCTCCGCGGAGCCGCTCGGCGGCGGGTCGGCGACGCTCGCCTGGGCCGGCTGGTCCTCGCTCGGGATCGCCTGGGCGCAGGGGCTCACGCCGCAGGACGACCTCGGCGTGTTCGGGGATCTCGACTGGGCGAAGACCGAGCTGCGCCTCGGCGCCTTCTACCGCCGCCCGCTCGGCACCGCCGGCGGCTTCGACCTCGCCGGCCGCGTGGGCCTCGCCTGGTACGCGAACTTCGGCGGCGAGTGGATCCACGACGAGAACCACAAGGACCGCGGCCTCGAGCTCGCGCCCGCGCTCGTCCTCTCGACGCGCGCCGCCGGCGGGGTCGTCTCGCTCTCCGGCGAGGCGCCCATCACGGTGACCACCCGCTACGACGCCGGCGTGCTCTTCACCCCGCGCGCCGCGGCCTCCTACGAGACCCCGCTCTACGACGAGCTGACGGTCGGCGTCCGCGCCGCGGTCGGCTTCCGCGTCGGCGCCGGCGACGCGCCCCTGCGCGACGGCATGGCGGATCTTCAGTTCCTGGTGCTGGCGGGCTACCAGGTCCTGTAGCGCTCGCGGGCCCGCGGCGGGGCCTCCTCCCCTTCGCGCCAGCGCCGCCGCGCGCTACCAGCGCGCGGCGCAGGCGAGCGCGCCCGCCGTCTTCGGGGCGGCCGGCGCGCGCTCGCAGGCCGCGTCCACGGCGCGCAGCTTGCCCACCATCTCCTGCGCCGGGATCGCGCCGATCACGCGGTCGGGCACCTCGCGGCCGCGCGGGTCGATGAAGACCACGGTCGGCATCCCGACCACCCCGTACTTCTCCGCGAGCGCCTGGAACGCCTCGGACCCGTCCGTCCCGTCGAGCTTCACCGCGACGAAGCGGCTCGCCTCCTCGCGCACGCGCGGGTCGGCCCACGCGGTCTTGTCGAGCTCCTTGCAGGCCGTGCACCACTCGGCCCAGAAGTCGATGATGACCGGGCGACCGGAGGTCTTCGCGAGCGCGATCGCCTCCTCCTCGGAGTGCAGCCACGCGAACGCCGCGGCCGAGCGCGCGCGCTCCCGCGCCCCGGCGGCGCCGGCGGCGTAGACGATCCCACCCACGAGCAGCGCGACCCCGAGCCCCTTCGCGAGCCGCTCGCCGGCGGGCCCGTGGAAGCTCGCGTTCAGCGCGCCGAGGGCGACGCCGGCAGCCGCGAGCGCGGCCGCGACGAACGCCGCCTCGCGGGCGGCGGAGAAGATCGGCTTCACCTGCGGGAAGGCGTCCTTCAGGAAGATGCCGGCCGCGGCGAGGAGCGCGACGCCGAAGACCGACTTCACGGTCTCCATCCAGGCGCCGCTCTTCGGCAGCGAGATCGAGAACGCGCCGATGAGGAAGAAGAGCAGCCCCATGCCGAGCGCGTAGGTGAACATGATGCCGAGCCCGAACGCGACCGAGCCCTTAGCGGCGACGAAGGTGAGCGCCGCCGCGAGCACGGGCCCGGTGCAGGGCGCGGCGATGACGCCGGAGACGAGCCCCATCGCGAACGCGCCGGCGCGGCCCGCGCCGCCGACGCCGGACAGCCGCGCCTGGAGCGACGAGGGGAGCTGCAGCTCGAACGCGCCGAACATCGAGGCGGCCATCGCGGCGAGCACGAGCGCGACGAGCCCGATCACCCACGGGTTCTGCATCACGCTCCCGAACGCCTTGCCGGTGAGCGCCGCGCCCACGCCGAGCGCGGAGTACATCGCGGCGATCCCGAGGACGTACAGCCCGGAGAGCGCCATCGCCTCGGAGCGGGTGCCGGCCTTGCGGGCGCCGAAGATGGAGACGGTGATCGGGATGAGCGGGTACACACAGGGGGTGAGGCTCGTCGCGACGCCCCCCACGAAGGCGACGGCGAACGCGACGATCGAGCCCTCGGCGAGCAGGGTGCCGAGCTGGAGGTCGCTCTGGGACCCGGTCGGGCCCAGGCCGACCAGCTCAGGCAGCCACGCGACCGCCGCGAAGGTCAGCGCTGCGAGGAGGATCCGGGTCGGAAGGCGCATGTGTCCCTTGGGAACGGTAACGAAATTCCGCTGTGTCGCCCGATGCTTGCTTGCGGTGCACGCTTGACCGGGTGGCTGATTTCCTTATACTCGACCCCGCCCGTCGACGTCCGGGCGTTAGCGTTCCCTGAAGCTTAAGAGCCCTCGGGTGCGATGAAGATTCCCATCTACATGGATTATCACGCCACGACCCCGGTCGATCGCCGGGTGCTCGAGGCGATGCTCCCGTACTTCTCCGAGCAGTTCGGAAACGCGGCCTCCAAGAGCCACGTGTTCGGCTGGCACGCCGAGGAGGCGGTCGAGGCAGCGCGCGAGGAGGTGGCGAAGCTCATCGGCGCCTCCGCCAAGGAGATCGTCTGGACGAGCGGCGCGACCGAGTCCGACAACCTCGCGGTGAAGGGCGTCGCGCAGTTCTACCAGTCGAAGGGCAAGCACCTCGTCACCTGCAAGACCGAGCACAAGGCGGTGCTCGACTCGATGCACGCGCTCGAGCGGCAGGGCTTCGAGGTGACCTTCCTCGACGTCGAGAAGGACGGACGGCTCGATCCCGCCCGGCTGAAGGCGGCGCTGCGGAAGGACACGACCCTCGTCTCGATCATGCACGCCAACAACGAGACCGGCGTCCTCCACCCCATCGAGGAGATCGGGCGGATCACGCGCGCGGCGGGCGTGCTCTTCCACTGCGACGCGGTGCAGGGCGTCGGGAAGGTCCCGTTCGACGTGGAGCAGGCGAACGTGGACCTCGCCTCGATCTCCGCGCACAAGATGTACGGGCCGAAGGGCATGGGCGCGCTGTACGTCCGGCGCAAGCCGCGCGTGCGGCTCACGGCGCAGATGGACGGCGGCGGCCACGAGCGCGGGTTCCGCTCCGGCACGCTGAACGTGCCCGGCATCGTGGGGATGGGCAAGGCCGCCGAGCTCGCGCGGCTCGAGGGCGCCGCCGAGGCGGCGCGGGTGCTGGCGCTCCGCGAGCGGCTCCGCAAGGGCCTCCAGGCGGGCCTCGATCTCCTGACCGTGAACGGCAGCCTCGCGCACCGCGTCCCGGGCAACCTGAACGTCAGCTTCGCCTACGTCGAGGGCGAGGCGCTGATGATGGCCATCAAGGACGTGGCCGTGTCGTCCGGGTCGGCCTGCACGAGCGCGTCGCTCGAGCCGTCGTACGTGCTGCGCGCGATGGGCATCTCGGAGGACCTCGCGCACTCCTCGATCCGCTTCGGCCTCGGGAGGTTCACGACCGAGGAGGAGGTGGACCACGTCGTCCGCCTCGTGGTCGCGAAGGTCAAGAAGCTCCGCGAGATGTCGCCGCTCTACGAGATGGTGAAGGACGGGGTCGACCTGTCTCAGATCGAGTGGGCGAACCCCCACTAGCGAAGGAACGAAGATGTCGTACTCGGAAAAGCTCCTCGATCACTACGAGAACCCCCGCAACGTCGGCTCGCTCGACAAGGGCGACCCGGACGTCGGGACCGGGCTCGTCGGCGCCCCGGCCTGCGGGGACGTGATGAAGCTGCAGATCAGGGTGAACGGCGACGGCGTCATCGAGGACGCGAAGTTCAAGACGTTCGGCTGCGGATCGGCGATCGCGTCCTCCTCGCTCGTGACCGAGTGGGTGAAGGGCAAGACCGTCGACGAGGCGCTGACCATCAAGAACACCGACGTGGCGAACGAGCTCAACCTGCCGCCGGTGAAGATCCACTGCTCGGTCCTCGCGGAGGACGCCATCAAGGCGGCCGTCGCCGACTGGCAGAAGAAGCACGGCCTCGACCCGACGGTGAAGGCTGACACGGTCCAGGGCGATCGCGCGGCGCTGCTCGAGCGCGGCGTGCTGAAGTCCGGGATCTGAGGGGAGGCGCGAAGGATGGCGGGGAACATCGACCTGAGCGAGAAGGCGGCGGTGCGGATCCGCGCCCTCTCGGCGGAGAAGGGGACGCCCAACGGCGGCCTTCGCCTGGGCGTGAAGGGGGGCGGCTGCTCGGGCCTCTCCTACGTCATCGACTGGGCCGCCGAGCCCGCCAAGCACGATCAGGTGATCGAGCGGGACGGCGCGCGGCTCTTCGTCGACCCGAAGAGCGCCGTGTTCCTCGCGGGCACGGTGGTGGACTGGCAGCAGACGCTGATGCAGAGCGGCTTCGTGTTCAGAAACCCCAACGTGAAGAGCGCCTGCGGCTGCGGCGAGTCGTTCACGATCTAGTCGATACGTGCTAGTGCGTTCCCGCTCGGCGCCGGGATCTCCCCGGGCGAGCGGGAATGCTCTTTTCGAGAGCATGCGCCACCCGATCTGAGATGCGCCACCCGACCTGCTGGAGCTGCGAGCTGGAGCTGGAGAGCGGGACGCTCTTCTGCCCGCGTTGCCGCAAGATCCAGCCGGTCGCGCGCACCGAGGACTACTTCTCGCTCCTCGGCCTCCCGCGCGAGTTCGCGCTCGACCGGGCCGACCTCGAGCGGCGCTTCCGCGAGCTCTCCCGCGTGCTCCACCCGGATCGGTTCGCGCGCGCCGAACCGCGGGAGCGGCGGCTCTCCCTGGAGCGCGCCACCCGCCTCAACGACGCCTTCCGCTACCTGAAGGACTGGCGGCTCCGCGCCGCCTACCTCCTGAAGCTCGCCGGGACGGACGTGTTCTCCGAGGGGCGGACCTTCACCGACCCCGAGTTCCTGGAGGAGCAGCTGGAGTGGCGGGAGGCGCTCGCCCTCGCGCTCTCCGACGGCGACGGGGAGGCCCTGCGGCGCATCGCGCGCGCGGCGCGCTCCCGGCTCGAAGGGATCGAGGCGGAGGTCGGAGGCATGTTCGAGGACGACCACTGGTTCTCGGAGCTGCCGGTGGAGATCGCGCGGCGCCTCTCCCGCGCGCGGTACTACGACAACATCGTGGCGGACGCCGAACGCGGCGCCGCCGCCGCCGGACCCTGAGGAGCCACATGCCGCGCGCGATCGGGATCGATCTCGGCACGACGAACTCGCTCGTCGCCCACGTGGACGAGCGGAACCGCCCGCAGGTGCTGGAGGTGGACGGCGGGAGCCGGCTCCTCCCCTCGGCGGTGTACTACGACGCGGGCGGCGACCCGGAGGTCGGCGCGGGCGCGAAGCGCCGGGCGCCGGAGCGGCCGCTCGACACCATCCTCTCGGTGAAGCGCTTCATGGGCCGCGGCCCCGGGGACATCCGCCCCGAGGACCGCGGCATCTACCGCTTCGACGAGTCCGGGGCGGTCGTGCGGCTCGTCCTGAACGGCGGCACGCGCGCCGTCACGCCGATCGAGGTCTCCGCCGAGATCCTCCGCGTCCTGAAGCGGGGCGCCGCGGAGGCGCTCGGCGGCGCGCCGGGCGGCTGCGTCATCACCGTCCCCGCCTACTTCGACGACGCGCAGCGCCAGGCGACCAAGGACGCCGGGCGGCTCGCCGGCCTCGACGTGCTCCGGCTCCTCAACGAGCCCACCGCGGCGGCCCTCGCGTACGGGCTCGACAAGCGCTCGCAGGGCATCTTCGCCGTGTACGACCTCGGCGGCGGCACGTTCGACGTGTCGATCCTGCGGCTCGACGCCGGGGTCTTCGAGGTGCTCTCCACCGTGGGCGACACGCACCTCGGCGGCGACGACTTCGACCGGCTCGTGGCGCGGAGGCTCATGGAGGACGGGCTCACGCCCCCGAACGGCGCGCCGTCGCCGGCCGTGCTGCGCGGGGCGGTGGCCGCGGCGCAGAAGATCCGCGAGGAGCTGACCGCGCACGAGGTGGTCGAGGCGGACGTGGAGCTCCCCGAGGGCCACCGCCTGCGGGCGCGGCTCACCCGCGCCGAGCTGGAGGCGCTCATCCAGCCGGTGGTGGATCGCACGACCGGACCGTGCGAGGCGGCGCTGCGCGACGCGAACGTCGCGAAGGTGGACGGGGTGGTCCTCGTCGGCGGCGCGACGCGGACGCCGCTCGTGCGCCGCCACGTGCGGCGGATCTTCGGGCAGGAGCCGCTCACGGACCTCGACCCCGACACGGTGGTCGCGCTCGGCGCCGCGGTGCAGGCCGACGCGCTCGACCGCGGCGGGCGCGAGGACCTGCTCCTGCTCGACGTCATCCCGCTGTCGCTCGGCGTCGAGATGATGGGCGGGGTCGTCGAGAAGATCATCATGCGGAACTCGACCATCCCGGCGAGCGCCACCCAGCAGTTCACGACCTACGCCGACGGCCAGACCGGGATGGTCGTGCACGTCGTGCAGGGCGAGCGCGAGCTCGCCCGCGACTGCCGCTCCCTCGCGCGCTTCACGCTGAAGGGCATCCCCCCCATGCCGGCGGGGATCGCGCGCGTCGAGATCACCTACGCCGTGGACGCGGACGGGATCCTCCAGGTCTCGGCGCGCGAGCTCACGACCGGCATCGAGCAGAAGATCCAGGTGAAGGCGACCTACGGCCTCACGGAGGAGGAGGTCGAGCAGATGCTCGTCGAGAGCATCGAGCACGCCGAGGAGGACGTGACCCAGCGCTTCCTCGTCGAGTGGCGCGTGGAGGGCGACCGGATCCTCGGCTCGCTCGAGTCCGCCTTCGAGCTCGACGGCGGGCTGCTCACCGACGCCGAGCGGGCGCCGATCGAGGAGCGCATGCGCGGGCTGCGGGACGCCATGGCCGGCCCGGACTACCTCGCGATCAAGGCGTGGATCGAGTCGGTGGACGCCGCCTCGAAGGCGTTCGCCGAGCGGCGGATGGACAAGCACATCCGCCAGGCGATGGCCGGCCACCGCGTGCAGGAGTTCGCCGAGAGCATCGTCGAGCACCCGCGCGCGACCGGCTCCAAGGACGGCGATCTCGAGGACGAGGGGGCGTAGCGCGCATGCCGAAGGTCACCTTCCTGCCCGAGGGAAAGAGCGCGGAGGTCCGCCGCGGCTCGTCGATCCTGGAGGCCGCCGAGCAGGCCGGGGTCGAGCTCCCCCACAACTGCGGCGGCGTCGCGGCCTGCACCACCTGCCACGTCTGGATCGAGGCGGGGCTCGACTCGCTCTCCGAGATCGAGGATCGCGAGGACGACAAGCTGAACGAGGCCGCCGGGCTCCAGCCGAGCTCGCGGCTCGGCTGCCAGGCCTGCGTCTCGGACGAGGACGTGGTCGTGCGGATCCCCGGGAACCGGATCGCCTCCTGACGGACCCGTTCTCCACACGAACGCTCGGCGAGCGAAGCGAGCCCGCCGGCCGGGGGCGCAGTCCCCGTCAGAACAGGAGTCACCGATGAGATGGACCGACGTGCGCGACATCGCCATCGCCCTCGCCGAGACGCACCCCGGCGTGGCGCCGCTCTCCGTCCGCTTCACCGACCTGCACCGCTGGGTGCGCGAGCTCTCCGGCTTCGCGGACGATCCGGAGAAGTCGAACGAGAAGGTCCTCGAGGCCATCCAGATGGCCTGGCTCGACGAGGTCGAGGACTGACGGACCCTCGCCGGTCGTGAGGCGCGGACCGGCGAGCAAAGCGAGCCCGGCCCTCAGCCGCGCCGCGGCGGCGCCCGCCACCACTCCAGCAGGGCGGGCGCGATGCGCGGGAGCGGGAGGACCTGCTCGACCGCGCCTCGCGCGATCGCCTCCTTCGGCATGCCGAACACCACGCAGCTCGCCTCGTCCTGCGCGAAGGTGCGCGCGCCGGCGGCGCGGAGCTCGGCGAGGCCCTCCGCGCCGTCGTCGCCCATGCCGGTGAGGATCACGCCGGCCGCATTCCCGCCCGCCGCCTGGGCCGCGGAGCGGAACAGGACGTTCACGCTCGGCCGGTGCAGCGACACGGGGGGACCGTCGAGGACGTGGACGACGTACTGCGCGCCCGAACGCCGGAGCGCCAGGTGCCGGTTGCCGGGGGCGACGAGCGCCCGGCCCGGACCGAGCCGGTCGCCGTGCGCGGCCTCCTTCACCTCCACGCGGCAGCTCCGATCGAGGCGCGCCGCGAACTGCGCGGTGAACACCTCGGGCATGTGCTGGACGATGGCGATGCCCGGGGCGTCCGCGGGCAGCGCCTCGAGGATCTGGCGGAGCGCCTCGGTCCCGCCGGTGGACGCGCCGATGACCACGACGCGCTCGGCCGCGCCGCGGGCCGCCGGGCGGGCCGGGAGCACCGCGTCGGCGGAGAGCTTGATCCCCGGGCGCGAGCCGGCCGTCCGGCGGGGGACGCGCGCGAGCACGGCGGCGCGGACGACCTGCACGAGGCGCACGGCCGAGTCCTCGAGGAACCCCTTCACCCCCAGGCGCGGCTTCGCCACGAGGTCGACCGCGCCCTCCTCCAGCGCGCGCAGCGCGATCTCGGTGCCCGGGCCGGCGAGGCCGGAGCAGACCACCACCGGGACGGGATCCTCGGCCATCACCTTGCGCAGGAAGGTGAGCCCGTCCATCCGCGGCATCTCGATGTCGAGGACGATCGCGTCCGGGCGCTCCCGGCGCATCTTCTCCATGGCGATGAGCGGGTCGTGCGCCGTGGCGACCGTGAGCCCCGCGCGGCCGAGGATCTGCGTGAGCGCCAGCCGCACCACGGCGGAGTCGTCGACCACGAGGACGCGGGCGGGCATCAGGCGCTCCGCGCCGGAGGCGGCAGCGTGTACACGGTGGGCATGGCGGCCCGCGCGCGGGTGGTGAGCCCGCCGAGGCTCTCCGCGTGCCCGAGGAAGAGGTGCCCGCCCGGCTCGAGCCGGTCGATGAGCCGCTCGACCACGCGCTCCTTCGCCTTGCGCTCGAAGTAGATGAGGACGTTCCGGCAGAACACGAGGTCGAAGCGCGCGTCGGGCCAGGCGTCGCCGTTCAGGTTCACCCGGTCGAAGCGCACCCGCGCGCGGATCTCGGGCCCCGCCTTCATGAGCCCCTCCTGGCTGCCGACCCCGCGGAGCATGTAGGCCTTGAGGTAGGCCTCGGGGATCTCGCTCGCCTTGTCGATCGGCCACACCGCGGCGCGGGCGCGGTCGAGGATCCGGGTGGAGAGGTCGGTCGCGAGGATCTCGAGCTCCCAGCCGGAGGGGAACGCGTCGAGGAGCGACATCGCGAGCGAGTAGGGCTCCTCGCCGCTCGAGCACGCCGCGCTCCACACCCGGATCCGCCGCGCGCGCCGGCCCGCCTCGGCCTCCTCGCGCAGCGCGGGGAACACCTGTTCTCGCAGGAACTCGAAGTGGCGGGGCTCGCGGAAGAAGTGCGTCTCGTTCGTGCAGATCGCGTCGAGCATCCGCACCTTCTCGGCCGCGTCCCCGCGGACGCGCTCGTAGTAGGCGTGGTAGCTCGTGAGGCCGAGCTCCCGCAGCCGCCGGGCGAGCCGGCCCACGAGGAGGGCCTTCTTCACCGGCGCGAGCCAGATCCCGGCCTCGGCGTGGATGAGGCGCTGGAACAGCTCGAACTCGCCGTCCGTCACGGCGCTCACGGCCGGCGCCACGACGGCGGGGACGCTCCCCGCGCCGGCCACCTGTCGCGCCCGCCGCTCCGCGTGCACCGTCACGCGCGCCTACGCGGCCTCGACCGCGTCGCCGGCCGGAGCCTCCGGAGCGGCCTCGAGCGCGGCCTCGAGCGCGCCGGTGGCGGCGTCGCGCGCGAACTCCTTCTCGTCGGCCGAGATGACGCGGTCGAGGTCGAGCAGCAGCACGAAGCGCTTGCCGACCTTCCCCATGCCGAGGAGGAAGTCGACCTTCACCGCCGTGCCGAAGGGCGGGGCCGGCTCGACGTCCGCGGGCCCGAGCTCGATGACCTCCTGCACCGCGTCCGCCATGACGCCCACGACCGTGTCCTGGCCGTCGAGCCGCGCCTCGACGATGAGGATGCAGGTGAGGCGGGAGACCTCCGTCTCCGGCAGCCCGAACTTGGCGGCGAGATCGACGACCGCGACGACCTGGCCGCGCAGGTTGATGACGCCGCGCACGGAGCGCGGGGTGGACGGCACGCGCGTGACCGTCTCGTACTGGAGGATCTCCTTCACCTTGAGGATGCCGACGCCGTACTCGCCGCCCGCGAGGGAGAAGGAGAGGTACTGCGCGCGATCGTCCGCTTCCGTCGCCTGTGTCATATCGGGCTCCCAGTCATGACGAGGTTGCGCCCCCGTCCTTTCACGCCGCATTCGCCTCTGCCGTGGCCGCGCGCCGCAGGGTCTCCCGCAGGAGCCCGCCGACGTCGAGGATGAGCGCCACCCGGCCGTTGCCGAGGATGGACGAGCCCGAGATGCCGGGCACTCCGCCGAACATCCGGCCGAGCGGCTTCACCACCGTGGAGGACTCACCGTGCAGCGCGTCCACGGTGACGCCGGCCGTGTGCGCCCCATGCCGGACCACCACCACGTTCTCGCGCCCGGGGCGCGCGCCGCCGAGGCCGAAGTGGTCCCGCAGGCGCAGGTACGGCAGCGGGGCGCCCCGCACGTTCAGGATCCCGCAGGGCGCGGACGCCGCGCACTCCTCCGTGGGCAGCTCGAGGCACTCCACGACCGCGTCGAGCGGCAGGATGAAGGTCTCCGCGGCGACGCCCACCTTGAAGCCCTGGATGATGGCGAGCGTGAGCGGGACGCGGATCGTGATCTCCGTGCCAGCGCCCGGGACGCTCCGGATCGCGACCGAGCCTCGCAGCGCCTCGACGTTCCTGCGCACGACGTCCATGCCGACCCCGCGGCCCGAGAGCTCGGTGACCGCGTCGGCGGTGGAGAAGCCCGGCTCGAACACGAGCCGTCCCGCCTCCTCGTCCGTGACGCGCGCCGCGTCCGGCGCGAGCCCCTGCGCGACCGCCCGCGCCGCGATGCGCGCGCGGTCGAGGCCGGCCCCGTCGTCCGAGACCTGGATCACCATGCTCCCCGCCTCGTGGAAGGCGCGCAGCACCACGGTCCCGATGGGAGCCTTGCCGCGCGCGCGCCGGACGTCGGGCGGCTCGATGCCGTGGTCGAGGGCGTTGCGGACCATGTGCGTGAGCGGGTCGCGGATGTGCTCGATGACCGCGGTGTCCACCTCGACGTCCTCACCCTCGACGACGAGGCGCGCGCGCTTCCCGAGGGCGGCCGCGGCGTCGCGGACGGTCCGGGCGTGCGGGTGGAAGGTCGGCCCGATCGGCACCATCCGGGCCTTCGTGATGAGCTCCTGCAGGTCCTGGTACAGCCGGTCCGCCTCGCGGTGCGCCTCGAGGAGCTGCTCGGCCCCGGCGCCGGCGCGCTGCTCGAGGAGATCCGTGAGCCTGCCGCGGGCGATGGCGATCTCGCCCGACAGGTCGAGCATGCGGTCGAGCTTCGTCACGTCCACGCGCAGCGTGCGCGCGCTCGCGTGGGCAGGCCCGGCGGGCTCGTACGCGTCGCCGGGGCCGGCGTGGCCTCCGGCCGGCGAGGAGGACGCCCCGGGCTCGCCCGCGCCGGGGGCGGACCCGGCGGCCTGCGCGGCGGCGGCGAGTCGGCGCCGGAACGCGAGCGCGGCGGCGGGCTCCTCCCG
>NZ_JALCZB010000080.1:0-20802 GCF_022690745.1 Anaeromyxobacter sp. SG64
CAGGCCCTGCTCGCCGCGCTCCCCGCCGCGGCGCTCGCTGCCGCGCGCGGCCCCGGCAGCGCGCCCGCGCTCGTGCGCGCGCTCCTCGCGGATCCGGACGAGACGGTCCGCGCGGTGCAGCTCCCCGCGGTCGCCGACCCGGCGCTGCGCGCCGAGGTGGCCCGGCTCGCGGGTGCACTGTCGTCGACCGGGCGCGAGGGGAGGATGGCGCTCCTCGACGTCGCCGCGCCCGCGCTCGGGCGGCTCGCCCCCGCCGACGGCGAGGCCCTCGTGCGCGACCTCGCGGCGCTCGCGGCGGCCGACCGGCGGACGACCGTGTTCGAGTGGTCGCTCCAGCGCGTCGTGGCGCACCGGCTCGCGCCCCGCGCGGCGCGCGAGGGCGCGGGGGCGCGTCGCGTCGCGGAGGTCGAGGTCGAGTGCCTCGAGGTGCTCTCCGTGCTCGCCTGGCAGGGCGCTGCCGACGGCGCCGCCGCGCAGGCGGCGCTCGACGCGGCGGTCTCGGCGCTCGGCACCGGCGGCCCGTGGCGCGTCCTCCCGCGCGGCCGCGTGGGCGCCGCGCGGCTCGAGACGGCGCTCGCGTCGCTCGACGCGGCCGCGCCGCGCGTGAAGGAGCGGGTGCTCGCGGCCTGCGAGGCGTGCGTGACCGCGGACGGAAAGGTGCGGCCGGCCGAAGGCGAGGTCCTGCGCGCGATCGCCGCGTCCCTCGGGGTGCCGGCGCCGCCGATTCTCGCGGCGGAGGAGCGGGCGGTGCGCGCGGCGCAGGCGTGAACGTGGGCGCGCCCGCTCGCAGCTGATCCCGACGGCCTCGGCCCCGACCGGGCAAGTCCTCGCGCCCCGCCTCAGCCCGGCACGGACGCCTCCGCTGGCGCCTCGCCCGCGCAGTGCCTAGGGGTTGATCGGATGAGGGCGATCGAGCGACTCGAGCGCGAGGGGCTCCGGCGCGTCGGCACTCCGCGGTCCGGCTTCCGCTACCTGCAGGCGAACGGGCGGCCCGCCGCGGCCGCGGACGTGGAGCGCATCCGGGCGCTGCGGCTCCCGCCGGCGTGGACCGACGTGCGCGTGAGCCGGGCGGCGGGCGCGAAGCTCCAGGCCGTCGGCCGCGACAAGGCGGGGCGCTGGCAGTACCGCTACCACCCCGACTTCGTCCGCCGGCAGGCGGCCGCGAAGTACCGCCGCCTGCTGCGCTTCGCGGACGCGCTGCCGAGGGTGCGCGCCCGGGTGGAGCGGGACTTTCGCCGGCGCGGCCTCGGGCGCGAGCGCGTGCTCGCCGGGATGACGCGGATCCTCGAGGCGACCTGGATGCGCCCCGGCAGCGAGGCCTACGCGCGCGAGAACGGGAGCTTCGGGCTCGCGACCGTGCGGCCCGGGCACGTGCGCGTGACGGGGGACCGGGTGGTGTTCGACTACCGCGGCAAGTCGGGGCAGCGCCAGGTGCGCGAGGTCCGCGACCGGCGGATCGCCCACCTCGTCCGCGAGCTCCTCGCCGTGCCGGGCCGCGACGTCTTCAAGTTCGTCGAGGGCGGGCAGATCGTGGACGTCCGCCGCCGCCACCTCAACGCCTACCTCCGCGCAGCGGCCGGCGGGTCCGTCACGGCGAAGGACTTCCGGACCTGGGCCGGGACGCTGCTCTGCGCGAGCGCGCTCGCCGAGGCCGCGCGCGAGCTCGTGCCCGGGCGCACGAGCCGCAAGCGGCTCGTCCAGGCCGCGGTGAAGGCGGTCGCGCAGCGGCTCGGGAACACGCCCGCGGTGGCGCGCGGCTCGTACATCAGCCCCGCGGTGCTCGAAGGCTTCGCGCGGGGGGAGGTCGTCTCCTGCGGGCTCTCGCCCGACGACGTCCTGGGGCTCGCGAGGGGCGGCGGGCTCCACGCGGCCGAGCGCGCGCTCGTCACGTTCCTGCGGCGCGCCGCGACGCGGGGCCCCGGGCAGCGGGCGCGGGGCCCGAGGAGCGTCGTGCGGCCGGATCCGCTGCGCCCGTCCGGCCCCCTGGGCAAGCCGGAGCGGCGGGCGGCGCGAGCGCCGGAGCGCGAGCGCGCCTGACGGAGCGCGGGGGGTCAGGGCGCGGCGCGCGCGGGCAGGACCTCGCGCAGCACCTCGTCCGCCCAGCGAAGGCTCTCGACGGTGGTGTCCCAGCCGATGCAGGCGTCGGTGACCGAGCAGCCGTAGCGGAGCTGCGAGAGATCCTGCGGGATGGGCTGGTTCCCCGGCTCGAGGAAGCTCTCCAGCATCAGGCCCACGACGGAGCGGTTGCCCTCGCGGATCTGGTGGACCACGTCGCGGAGCACGAGCGGCTGGAGCTCCGGCTTCTTGCGCGAGTTCGCGTGCGAGCAGTCGACGACGACGTTCCTCGGGAGCTTCGCCCGGGCGAGCGCGTCCTCGGCGAGCGCGATCGACACGGTGTCGTAGTTGGGCCGCCCGCCGCCGCCGCGGAGGACGATGTGGCCGTAGCGGTTGCCCCGCGTGCGCACGACCGCGGAGCGCCCCTGGTCGTTGATGCCGAGGAACGAGTGCGGGCTCGCCGCGGAGACGATGCCGTTCACGGCGGGCTCGAGGTCGCCGTCGGTGCCGTTCTTGAAGCCCACCGGCGTGGAGAGGCCGGAGGACATCTCGCGGTGCGTCTGCGACTCGGAGGTGCGCGCGCCGATGGCGGTCCAGGCGACGAGGTCGCCGTAGTACTGCGGCGCGATCGGGTCGAGCGCCTCGGTCCCGGCAGGGAGCCCGAGCTCGTTCACGTCGAGCAGGAACCGCCGGGCGCGCTCCATGCCCTCGTCCACGCGGAACGAGTCGTCCATGCGCGGATCGTTGATGAAGCCCTTCCAGCCGAGGGAGGTGCGCGGCTTCTCGAAGTAGACGCGCATCACCAGGTAGAGGGTGCCCGAGACCTCGTCCGCGAGCGCGCGCAGCCGCCGCGCATAGTCGAGGCCGGCGACCGGATCGTGGATCGAGCACGGGCCGACGACCACGAAGAGCCGCGGATCGCGGCGGTCGAGGATCGCCTCGAGGGTTCTCCGGCCCGCGATGACGGTCCGGGCGGCGGGCTCGTCGAGCGGGATGTGAGCCTTCACCTCGTCGGGCGAGGGCATCACGTCGAACGCCGCGACGTTCAGGTTCTCGGTCTGCTGCATGGGCGGTCCGCTCCCTCCGGGATCCCGATCCGTATCGCATCCGGCGACGAAAAATGCGAGGGGCGGCGCCAGGATGATCGAGCGCGGCCGGCGGGTTCGGGCGGACCGGGCGACCCGCGGGCGCCGGGTTGAAGAGACCGGATGCCCGAGCCGTCAGCACCCCGACAAGATTTGATCCGGATCAGTACCGGCGCTAACCTGCCGCCGGAGCCCCACCGGTCTTCGCCCGCGCGAAGTTTGCGTTTACGTCCCGAGGAAGGTCAGACGCCCTTGATTTCACGCCTGGACTCTCCATCCCGCCCCTCGGGCGCGCGCGCCCTCGCGCTCGCCGCGGCGGTCTCGGTCGTCGCCCTCGCAGGCTGCCGCAGCGAGGAGATCGCCCATTACCGGGTGCCCAAGTCCTCCGGCTCCGCGGCCCCGGCGCCCGCCGCGTCGCCCATGATGCCGGCGAGCGGGCAGGTGCCCGCGCCGCCGTCCCCCGTGGCGGGGAGCAAGCTCGTCTGGACGCTGCCCGCGCGGTGGACCGAGACCACCGGCGGCGGCGGCATGCGCTACGCCACGCTCAAGGCGCCGGTCGGCGGGCGCCTCGACGTCTCCGTGACGGTGCTGCCCGGAGAGGCGGGCGGCGAGCTCGCGAACGTGAACCGCTGGCGCGGGCAGATCGGCCTCCCGGCGCTCGACGGCCCCGCCCTCGCGAAGGCCCGCAGGCCGCTCGAGACGAAGGCGGGCACGGTGTCCCTCTACGACTTCACGAGCGAGGGCACCGCGAAGAGCCGCGTCGTCGCGGGCCTCGCGGTCGTGGACGGGAACAGCTGGTTCATCAAGATGACGGGTGACGCCGGCGCCGTGGACGCCGCCCGACCCGACTTCCTCCGCATCGTGGAGAGCCTCCGCCGTGACGCTTCGAACGACTAACCCGGTCCTCCGCGCGCTCGTCTCGCTGAAGCTGACGATCGCGTGCCTCGCGGCGCTCATGGTGCTCGTGATGGCCTGCACGCTCGCGCAGGTGAAGCTCGGGACGTGGCCGGCGGTCGAGATCTACATGCGCGCCTGGTTCGTCTGGTGGGACGTCCCGGGCACGGAGCTGCGGATCCCGGTGTTCCCCGGCGGCGCGCTCGTCGGCCTCGTGCTCCTCGTGAACCTGTTCCTCGCGCAGCTCGTCCGGCTCGAGCTCGCCTGGAAGAAGGTCGGCCTGTGGATCTCGCACGCGGGGCTCATCCTGCTCGTGCTCGGCGAGTTCGTGACCGGCGCGTTCCAGGTGGAGTCGCAGCTCGCGGTGGAGGAGGGGCAGACGGTCAACTACGTCGAGAGCCCGCGCGAGCTCGAGCTCGCCGTGATCGACGTGACCGATCCCGCCATGGACGACGTCTACAGCGTCCCGGCGGCGCGCCTCGAGCGCGGCGGCGCGATCCCGATCCCCGGCACGCCGGTGGCTGTCCAGGTGCGGCGCTTCTTCCGCAACGCGGAGCTCGCGCGGCTCGGCCCCGCCGATCCGCCGTCGCCCGTGACCGCGGGCGTCGGCACGGGCGTCGCCGTGCGGGAGCGGCCGCCCGTGTCGCGCGACGACCAGACGAACCAGGCCGCCGCCTTCGTGGAGCCGGTCGCGGGCGGGCGGAGCTACGGCACCTGGCTCGTCTCGAACGGCCTCGGCGCGCCGCAGTCGTTCACGCACGAGGGGCGGACCTACCAGCTCCAGCTGCGCAGCCGTCGCGAGTACCTGCCCTTCGCGATCACCCTCAAGGACTTCCGGCACGACGTCTACCCGGGCACGCAGATCCCGAAGAACTTCTCCTCGCTCGTCACCATCGCGAACCCGTCACGCGGCGAGCAGCGGGACGTCCTCATCTACATGAACCAGCCGCTCCGCTACGAGGGGAAGGCCTTCTACCAGGCGAGCTTCGGCAAGGGCGACACGCTCTCGATCCTGCAGGTGGTCGAGAACCCCGGGTGGCTCATCCCGTACGTCTCCTGCGTCCTCGTCGCCATCGGGCTCATCGTCCACTTCGCCATCACCCTGCGCCGCTCCAGCCGGCGGCGGCAGGCCGCCTCGGAGGCCTGAGATGAACCTGAAGCGCGCCGTGCCCTGGATCGCCTTCGGCCTCGCCCTCGCCGGGGCCGCCTCGTCGCTCCTCCCGTCGGGGAAGCCCCGGGGCTTCGACGTCGAGGCGTTCGGCCAGGTTCCCATCCTCGAGGGCGGGCGCGTGAAGCCCGTCGACACCATCGCGCGCAACGCGCTGCTCATGATCCGCGGGAAGCAGTCGGCGAGCTCCGAGGGGCGGAGCATCGGGCCCGACGAGTGGCTCCTCGACGTGATGTTCCGCCCGGAGGTCGCCGACCGGCAGGAGCTCTTCGTCATCGACGACCCCGAGGTGCTCGGGCTCCTCGGCATCCAGCAGAGCCGGAACCGCTACTACAGCTTCGCGACGCTCGCCCCGCGCATCGACGAGATCCAGCGCCAGTACGTGGCCGCCGAGCCGATCGACCCCAAGGTCCGAAGCCACTTCCAGTCCGCGATCGTGAACCTCTTCGAGCGGATGTTCCTCTACCACCGCCTCAAGAACACGGTGCAGCTCGAGGGGACGCCGGGGCTCGCCGCCGAGATCGCGGCGCGGGCGGGCCCGGGCGCGCCGCAGCGGCACCGGCTGCTCGTGGAGCTCGCGCACTTCAAGCCGCTCTTGCCCGTGACGCCGACCGGAGACGCGTGGCGCTCGGTGGGTGAGGCGCTCACGGGGACGACGACCGTCGAGCCGGGGCTCGAGCAGTGGGCGCGCCTCGGCCTCGCCTACCAGGCGCAGGACGCGGCGAGCTTCAACCGCTCCGTCGCGGACCTCGCCGCGACCGCCGCGCTGGGCCGCCCGGACGCGGCGGCCCGGTCGGATCACGAGTGGCTCTTCAACGCCGCGCAGCCGTTCTACTCGGGCATGGTGATCTACGTGCTCGCGCTGCTCGCCGTGTTCGTCTCCTGGCTGTGGAGGCCGGTGCTCCTGCAGCGGCTCGCGTTCGGCCTCCTCCTCGCGGGCGCGGTCGTCCACACGCTCGGCCTCGCCTCGCGCGTCCTCATCCAGGGCCGGCCGCCGGTGACGAACCTCTACTCGTCGGCGGTGTTCGTGGGCTGGGCCGCGGTGCTCCTCGGCGTCGTGCTCGAGCGGATGTACCGCCGCGGCTTCGCGACCGCGGTGGCGGCCGCCTCGGGCTTCGCCTCGCTCATCGTGGCGCACCACCTCTCCGTCGACGGCGACACGATGGAGATGATGCGCGCGGTGCTCGACTCGAACTTCTGGCTCGCGACGCACGTCGTCACCATCACCATCGGCTACAGCGGCACGTTCCTCGCGGGCGCGCTCGCCATCGGATGGGTGGTGCGGCGGCACCTCACGCGCCGCGCCGACCCGGCCGCGAGCAAGGCCATCGTCGCGATGACCTACGGCATCATCTGCTTCGCCCTGTTCTTCAGCTTCGTCGGGACGGTGCTGGGCGGCATCTGGGCGGATCAGTCGTGGGGCCGGTTCTGGGGCTGGGATCCCAAGGAGAACGGCGCGCTCCTCATCGTGCTGTGGAACGCCATCATCCTGCACGCCCGGTGGGCGGGGTACGCGCGCGAGCGCGGGATCATGGCCATGGCGATCTTCGGGAACGTCATCACGAGCTTCTCGTGGTTCGGCGTGAACATGCTCGGCGTCGGGCTCCACTCGTACGGGTTCATGGACAAGGCGTTCTGGGCGCTGTCCGCCTTCGTCGGGACGCAGCTCGTGCTCATGCTGTTCGCGCTCGTGCCGGCGCGCTTCTGGAGCGCGCGGCGCGCCGAGGCCGCGGCGCCCGGGAAGGACCGGCCGGAGGGCGCCTCGCAGCCGGTCTAGCCGGCGCGCACGCCGCGCCACGCCCGCTCCACCGCGAGGCCCCGCCGCCGCCCGGCGCGCGGGGCCTCCGCTTCCTTCCCCCTCGACGCGCGCCGGCCGCTCTCGCGCCGCCCGGCCCGCCTGGTCGGGCGGGGCGCGAGCGCGCTCGACCCTCGGCGGGGTGGCTACATTTTTCCTGCGCAGCACGACGGACCTCTGGGGCGCCGCGCAGCCGCGCGGCGAGGGAGAGAGCCATGGGACGCTGGGACGAGGAGAAGGGGCGGTGGGAAGGGCGGGAGCACGGGCACGAGGCGCATGGCCCGCGCGGCCGCGAGGAGCGCGGCGGCTGGCGGAGCGACGACACCTGGCGCGGCGGGGGCTGGCGCGAGGCCGAGGAGCGCGACGACTGGCGCCGCGAGGAGCGCGGCGAGGGGCGCTTCGAGCTGGGGCGCGAGCCCGGCGGGCGCGCGGAGTGGGATCGCCTGCGCGATCGCGAGGCGGGCTTTGGCCGGGGAGCCGGGGGCCGTTACGGCGCGGGCGGCTTCGGGCGCGGCCGTGAGCACGAGGAGCGCGACGAGGGCGGCTGGCACCGCACCACGCAGTTCGAGCCGTCGGGCGAGGGGCCCGGCTCCTGGGGCCCCGGGGGCCGCTACGGCGAGCGCGAGTGGGAGCGCGGACGCGGGCGGGAGTACGGCGGCTTCATGGGCGGGATGGCGGAGCGCTACGGCGAGGAGGAGGGGCGGGGGCGCTGGGAGGCGCGCAGCGACTTCGGCCGCGGCAGCGAGCGCGGCCACGAGTTCCGCGGCCGGAGCGACTGGGGCCGCGGCGGAGAGGAGCCCGGCCCGATGGAGCGGCTCGGCGAGCGCGTGAGGGAGGGCTGGCGCAAGATGACCGGACGCGGCCCGAAGGGCTACAAGCGCTCCGACGAGCGGATCCGCGAGGACGTCTCCGAGCGCATCGCGCGCAGCGATCTCGACGCGAGCGACGTGGAGGTGAAGGTCGAGCACGCGGAGGTGACGCTCACCGGCACCGTCGGGAGCCGCTGGGACAAGCGGATGCTCGAGGACCTCGCGGACGAGGTCTTCGGGGTGGACGAGGTGCACAACAACCTGCGCCTGCGCCGCGAGACGGAGCTGCAGCCGGGCCAGGCGACGGCGGCGCAGACGGGGATGAGCGGGCAGACCCTGCCCGGCCAGGCGCGCCCGCAGCCGGGGCAGGCCCCCTCGCCGGACGCCCGCAGACATTGAGCGACGGGGCTGCGTCCAGCCCCGCCCACGCTGATCGACGTCTAGGGAAGCGCGAGGAACTCCGCCGCGCGGCGCACCGCCTCGGGGCCCGCGGCGGAGCTCGTGTGCGGGCTGTGCCCGGCGTCGACGACCGCGAGGCTTGCGCGCGGGAGGGCGCGCAGCGCCGCCTCGAGCTCGCCGGGCTCGAGGCGCGGGTCGCGCCTGCCGTGCAGGACGAGCGTGCGGGCGGTGATCTCGCCGAGGCGCCCGTCGTAGAGGTCGCCGCCCGCGCGCTCTCCCTCCGCGAGGATGTCCAGCCAGGCGCGGGCGCCGCGCGCGACCACCTCGCGCCAGCGCGCGCCGTGATCGCGCTCGAGCGCGCGCACGACGCCCTCGCCGTACCGCTCCGGCGCCTCGAGGCCGGTCCGGAAGAACTCCAGCGAGCTCGGCTTGGCGCGGAAGAAGTGCAGCGCCTCGAGCACGAGGGCGGTGACGCGCGCCGGGTGGCGGATCGCCGCCCAGGCCGCGACGACGGCGCCGTCCGAGTGGCCCCACAGCGCGGCCCGCTCGATCCCGAGCGCGTCGAGGAGGGCCACCGTCTCGTCGGCCATCGCCTGGTGGAACCGGCGCGGCAGCTCCGCGAGCGGCTCCGAGGCGCCGTAGCCGATCCGGTCGGGGACGATCACGCGGTGGCGCGGCGCGAGCGCCTCCGCCGCCGCGTCGAACGGGTACGCCTCGTGGCCCCAGCCGCCGTGGAGCAGGAGCGCCGCGGGGCCCCGCCCGCGCTCGCGGACGTTCACGCGGAGCGGAGCACGCCCGGGCGCGACGGGGGAGCCCGGGATCGTGACCAGCGGCATGCGCGGGTTCTAATGGACCGGCAGCACGCTCGCCGCGGCGGAGCCGGCGACGACCCCGCTCCCGAGGAAGAGGTTCGAGGAGAGGCTCGTACCGCCCACCTTGTTCACCGAGGTGAGCAGCAGGCCGTAGCCGTACTGCGGCGCGGGGGCGGGGAAGCAGTCGGCCTTGGCGAGCGAGAAGGTCGGCGTGCGCCAGGCGCCGTCGTCGAGGAAGAGCCGCACCACCGCCATCGGGTCCGTGACGTCCGGCGCGTTGGTGCAGGTGGCGGCGGAGGCGTTCACCGCGCCGCTCGGCGACGAGAGCGCGGTGACGGCGTAGAAGGCCACGCTCGTCCCATCCCGCCGCAGCACGTAGGGATCGGGGAGCTGCGTGTACGCGATCGGCGCCTGCACCACGGGCAGCGGCGCGCCGCTCTCGTCCTGCAGCACCGGCCGGGGCGGCGCGGTGACCGTGCCCGAGTACGTCTCGCCGCCGTACTCGACGCGGAAGGTGTAGGCGGTGCCGGGCACGTACGCGAGCGCGCCGCCGGTGAGCGCGTACTGCCCCGCCGCTCCCGCCGGCGCGAGCGTCGCGGTCCCGCCGTCCCAGGTGAGGCGGACCGTCGCGCCGTCGAGGCCCGTCGTGCGCCACGAGGCGGCGTCGGCAGGGTTCGCGCCCTTGTCGACCTCCCCGAAGAACACGGTGGCGGCGACGGTCCCTGCCAGATTCACGTTCTGGTCCGGCTGGCTCACGCCGGGGGACTCGATGAGCACGCCGGCGAGGACGCGGTCGTTCTGGAGGCGCTCGAAGACATCGCACCCGGCGAGGCAGAGCACGGCCGCCAGGAGGGCAGGGAAGGAGGCGAGGCGTCGCATGGATTTCTCCGTAGCGCGTTCCGCGGCTGCTCGCCAGCGCACGATCGCCTACAGGGCCGCCCCGTGCCTCACCCGTCTCGGTCCGGAGGGCCGGGACGCGACCCTCGCGCCGTGCCTCGTGGCCGCCTTCGCGGGCGGACGCGAGGAGGACTCGGGGCGACGGCCGCGGAGCTCCGCGGCGCAGACTTTGAGCAGCTCGCTCACGAGCTCCGGCGGGCGAACGCTGTCGGTGGAGCTGCTGCTGCGCCGCACGTTCGAGGAGCTCGTCCGCGAGGCGCAGTCGCTCCGGGATCGCTACGCCGGCGAGATCGAGCAGCGCGCCCGCACGATCGACGTGGCGCGCCATTCGCCCCGGCCGCCGTCCCTGCCTGGGGGAGGTGCCCCGCTCGAAGTTGTCACTGCCAGGGCTGGCGCACAGAATGGAACAGGATGTCGCACGCCTCCGTACGCCGCAGGGCCCGCGACGGTCTCGTCGAGATCGTGCCCGAGTCGGGGCTCACGCGCGCCGATCGCTACCTGGCGCTCTTCGGCGTGATCCTGGCGTCGATGGTGCTGTACGTCTCGACGCTCCTGCCCGCCTGGGCGTTCGCGGTGCTGTTCGGCTACTGCGTCGCCGCGGCGCTGGCGGTCCTCCTTCAGCAGGTGGGCCTGCTGCAGCCTCCGAAGGCGCCCGTGCACGTCCTCTCCCGGTGGAGGGGACCCGGCCCGGGGCGGATCGCCTGAGCGAGGCCGCCGTACCCGCGCGCGGGCGGCGGCCCGTGAGCCGCCTCAGCCGCGCTTCGCGAACGCGCCCATGAAGTCCACGAGCGCGTCGACCCACTCCGGCTCGACGGCGTTGTAGGTCGAGACGCGGATGCCGCCCACGGAGCGGTGCCCCTTGAGCCCCACCATCCCGAGCTTCTTCGCCTCGGCGACGAACCGCTCCTCGTCCTGCTCGCTCGGGAGCCGGAACACGACGTTCATCACCGAGCGGCTCTCCTTCTCGACCGGGCAGCGGTAGAAGCCGGGGTTCGCGTCGATGGCGCCGTAGAGCCGGGCCGCCTTCTTGCGGTTCCGCGCCTCCATGGCCGACAGCCCGCCCAGCCCCTTCAGCCACGCGAGCACGTTCCGGATCATGTAGATGCCGAACGTGGGCGGCGTGTTGTAGAGCGACTTGTTCTCGGCCGGCGTGCGGAGCTGGAAGATCTTGGGGATGTCCTTGCGGCCGCGCTCGACGAGCTCCTTCGAGACGATCACCACGACGACGCCGGACGGGCCGATGTTCTTCTGCGCCCCCGCGTAGACGAGCCCGAAGCGCGAGACGTCGAAGGGACGCCAGAGGAAGTCGCTCGACATGTCGGCCACGAGCGGCGCGCCGCCCGCGGACGGGAACGGGCGCGACGGGTCGACCGCGTACTCGACGCCGTGGATCGTCTCGTTCGAGGTCACGTGCACGTACGCGGCGGCGGGGTCCGCCTTCACCTCGTCGGGCCGGGGCACGCGGACGTAGGACTTTTCCTTCCCCTCGCCGGTGCCGGTGGTGCAGGCGACGCGCACCGCGCCGCCGAGCATGGCGGTCGCGACCTTCGCCTCGGAGAGCGCCTTCTCGCCCCACGCGCCGGTCACGACGTAGTCCGCGGTCTGGCCCTTCTGCACGAGGTTCATCGGGAGCTGCGCGAAGAGCTGCGAGGCGCCGCCCTGCACGAAGAGGATCTCGTGCGTCGCGGGCACGGCGAGCAGCTCGCGCAGGAGCGCGAGGGCCTCGTCGTGGACGGCCTCGTACTCCTTGCCGCGGTGGCTGTGCTCCATCACCGACATGCCGCTGTTCGCGAAGTCGAGGAGCTCGTCCCGGGCGCGCTCGAGCGCGGGCAGCGGGAGTGCAGCGGGACCGGCGTTGAAGTTCTTCTTTCGGCTCATGGGCTCCTCGCGGTCGGGGCGGTCGGTGGAAGCGGGAGGGGGATTCTCCGCGAAAAGGGCCGCGCCGGGAACCTCCGCGTGAGGTTCGTCGGGCGCGTGGCCCGGGCGGGACGGGGCGACGGCGCGCGGCCGTCCGGGCGAGCGGCCGCGGCGCGGGCGCGGGCGGCGCGAACCCGACGAGATGCCTCGGCAAATGGGCGCGAGCGCGGGTGGCCCGGCCTGCGCGGGCCTCAGGCGAGCCGCTCGGGAGGCGACGCGACCCCGGTGCCCGCCAGCGCCTCCGCGGCGCGCGCCTCGCGCCGTCCGCGCTCGACGTCCACGCCGAGGAGCAGCGCCGCGCCCGCGAGGAAGAAGCCGATGACGGACAGCACCGCGGCGCGGCTCGACCCGGTCAGCGCGATGGCGAGGGCGAACACCGCGGGGCCGAAGATCCCGGCGAACTTCTCGGAGACCGCGAAGAACCCGAAGAACTCGCCCGAGAGGTGGCGCGGCACGAGGCTCGCGAAGAGCGAGCGCGAGAGCGCCTGCGTCCCGCCCTGGACGAGCCCGACGAGCACGGCGAGCGCGAAGAAGTGCGCCGCGGTGCGCGTGAAGTACCCGAGCACCGCGATGCCCGTGTACACGGCGAGCCCGGCGAGGATCGCGGGCTTGGCGCCGACGCGGCCGGCGAGCGCGGCGAACAGGTACGCGCACGGGACGCCGACGAGCTGCACGAGGAGGATCGAGCCGATGAGGGCCCCGCGGGAGAGGCCGAGCTCGCTGCCGTAGATCGCCGCCATGCGGATGATCGTGCCGATCCCGTCGTTGTAGACGAGGAACGCCGCGAGGAGCAGCGCGGCCTGGGGGTGGCGGCGGAGCTGCCGGACCGTGCGGGCGAGGCGCGCGATCGTCCCCTCCCGCGCGGCGCCCTCCGGCGCGCGCACGGCGGGCTCGCGGACGCGGCGCAGGAGCGGGATCGTGAAGGCGATCCACCAGATCGCGACCGACACGAACGCGAGCCGGGTGGGGAGGGTCGCCTGGGCGGGGGTCCCGCCGGAAGAAAGGCCGAGGAGCCCCGGGCGCGCGATCCAGGCGAGCTGCGCCGCGAGGAGGAGGCCGCCGCCGAGGTAGCCGGCGGCGTAGCCGGCGGAGGAGACGCGGTGGAGCTCGTCCTCGCGCGCCACGTGCGGGAGGAGCGCGTCGTAGAACACGAAGCTCCCGTTGAGGCCGACGTTCAGGAGGACGAGGAGCGCCGAGGCGAGGAGCCAGTCTCCCGGCCCGACCGCGAACAGCGCCGCGGTGGCCGCCGCCCCGGTGAGCGCGAACAGGGCGAGCAGCCGCTTCTTCACCGGCGCCACGTCGGCGAGGGTGCCGAGGATTGGCGCGAGCACGGCCACGACCGCGAGGCCCGCGGTGGTGGCGAGCGCGAAGCGCTGGGTGGCGACCGTGGGCGGGAGCTCCGCGCCCGCGACGCGCGCGTAGTAGATGGGCAGGATCGCCGTGAGCACGGAGGTCACCGCGGCGGAGTTCGCGACGTCGTAGAGGACCCACGCGCGGAGCTCGGGGCGGTCGAGGCCGAGCCGGGCGAGGAGCCCGGCGGGCGCGGGCGCCCCCTCTCGGGCAGGGCCGCTCACGGGCGGGCCTGGACTTCGCGCTCGAGCGCCGCGACGTCGGCGTCGATCCGCGCCGCCTCGCGACAGTCGCGCGAGTGTCCGGCGTCCTTCAGGAACGCCTCCAGCTGCTCGGAGAGCAGGAAGGTCCGCTCGCCGCGGCCGACCGCGAGGCAGCTCTGCTCGAAGTGCGAGCGGTCCAGCTCCTGCACGAAGCGGCCGACGACGCCGCCCGCGGGCTTCTCCTCCCGCCGGTCCGCGGCCGAGCCGCCCTCGACGTACTCCGAGTAGAGCCGGTCGAGCGACTCGCGCAGGTCGCGGCGCCGATCGACGAGCCTCTCCTCCGGGGAGCGGCAGGCCGTGGCGAGGAGCGCGGCGAGGAGAGCGAGGGCGAGGCGGCGCATCGGGGGTCCTCCGGGACGGCGCATCATGCCACGGCCGCCGCCGGTCCCGCCTGCGCCTCGCGCCTGCCGCTCAGGCGGTGGGCGCCGCCGGGCTCAGCCCGGTGGCCGGCGAGCGCGCCGGGGTCTGCGCGCGGCGCGAGAGCTCGACCGTGAAGGTGGCGCCGCTCCCGGGCGCGCTCTCCACCCGCACGGTCCCCCCGAGCGACTCCACGATCTCGCGCACGATCCAGAGGCCGAGCCCGAAGCCGCCGTAGCTCCGCTTCGACACCGCGCGCTCGAAGCGCTCGAAGATCCGCGCCTGGTCCTCGGGCGGGATCCCGATGCCGCGATCGCGCACCGTCAGCACGGCGCGCTCGCCGACCCCCTCCACGCGCACCTCCACCGGCTGGTTCGGGCCGTACTTGATGGCGTTCGACACGAGGTTCGTCAGCACCTGGTCGAGCCGCAGCCGGTCCCACGAGCCGGGCACCGGCTCGGGCGCGACGAGCTCGAGCGTGCAGCCCGCGCGGCGGGCCTCGTCCTCGAAGCGCGCGACGACCTCGCGCGCGAGCTCCGCGAGGTCGAACGGCTCGAGCTCGAGCTCGAGCCTCCCGGCGGTGATGCGCGACAGGTCGAGGAGGCTCGCGACCAGCCGCGCGAGCCGGTCGACGTTGCGGCGGATCACCTCGGCCTTCCGCGCGACGTCGTCGAGCTGGAGCCGGTTCGCCTTGGCGCGCAGGCTCTCCGACTGGAGCGCGAGCGAGGTGAGCGGCGTGCGCAGCTCGTGCGAGGCGATCGAGAGGAACTCGTCGCGCTCGCGGACTGCGGCCCGCGCCGCCGCGTAGAGGCGGGAGGTGTCCACCGCGGCCGCGACCAGCCGGGCGAGGTCGGTCGCGAGCCGGACGTCCCCGCGGGTGAAGCGGCGCCGCGCGCCGGCGAGCAAGGTGATGGTGCCGAGCCGCTCGCCGCGCGACGCGAGCGCGACGGTGAGCGAGGATCCCACGCCCGCCTCGCGCAGGGCGCCGGCGAGCGCGGGCGCCCGGGCGGCGAGGGCGATCCGGCCGGGATCGAAGCCGCTCCGGGCGCGGGGATGGCCTCCCTGGAGCGCGGCGGCGGGGCCGATCTCGACGTCCCGCTCGAAGCCGGACCCCTCGACCGCGGCGCGCACGCGCGAGGCGACCTCGGGCGTCGCGTGCCCCACGGTCCAGCGCGGGTCGCCCCGCTCGAGATAGACGATGCACAGCTCCGCGACGCGCTGGGCGGCGAGGGTCGCCACGCGGGGGAGGGTGGCGGCGTAGTCGAGCGAGGAGGAGAGCACCTTGCTCGCCTCCGCGAGGAAGACCGCCCGGCGCGCCGAGGCCTCTGCCCGCGTCCGCGCGCGCACCTCCTCGCGCGTCGCCCAGAACAGCAGCAGCGTGAGCGCGAGGCCTCCGAGGGCCACGCCGAGGGGCAACAGCCGCTCCGTCGCGCTCTCGAAGGATCGGCCGGCCGCGAAGCGCAGCGTCCAGGGGCGGCCCGCGACGTCGATGCGACGGACGAGGGCGAGGCGGATCTCGTCGTCCCGCGCACCCGCTTCGAAGAGGAGCGCCTCCGCCCGGAGCTCGGTGCCGTCGTAGGCGGACAGCCCGAACTTCTGCATCGCGGTCGCGTCCAGGGCGGCGCGCAGGAGGTCCCCGGCGCGGAACGGCGCGTAGACCCACCCTCGCAGGCGGTCCCGGCGCTCCTCGACCGTCGCGGGCGCGCCGGCGTAGACGGGCACGTACACGAGGAACCCCGCCTGCCGCTCGCGTCCCGTCTCCTGCACGAGCTCGACGCGCCCGGTCGCCGCCGGATCGTCGGTGTCGCGGGCGCGCTCCATCGCGGCGCGCCGCACGGGCTCGGAGAACATGTCGAAGCCGATGGCGCGCTGGTTCCTCCAGTCGAGCGGCTCGAGGAGGACGATGCTCGAGTAGAGAGCGCGCGCGCCCGGCGGCCAGACGCGGTAGCCGGGGCGCCCGGCGGCGCGCTGCTCCGCCTCGTGGTTCGCGAGCTCGTCGGGACGGATGAGCTTGCTCCAGCCGATGCCCTGGATGCCCGGGTAGCGATCGCGGAGGTCGAGGGTCGCGACGAAGTCATGGAAGGCGAGCGCGGAGGGCTCGGCGCCGACGCCGCGGAGGAAGCCGCTCGTCGCGCGCAGCATCGCCTCGTAGGCGGCCATCCGCTCGTTCAGCGCGGCGCTCGCCCGGTCCACCTCGTCCACGAAGCGCTCCCTCGACTGCATCCGGAGCGTCGATCGCGCGAGCGCCCAGGCGGCGAGCGTGGCCGCGAGCCCCAGTACGAGCACGACGGCGGGCGTCCGGTGATGGCGGAGCGCAGCCCGCGCGGGTGAGAGGAGGCGCCTCGGCATGAGGAAACCGCCGTTCGGGCGGTTGCGATCAGGGTAAGGACGGCCCGCGTCCGCGCGCATCCCAGCAGGGGCGGCGGCGGGCAGCGGGCTTGGGCATCGAGGTCCCGAGCGTCGAGCGCGCTGAGGCGCTGTCGCGCCGCTCCCCCCTCAGTGGCAGTGCGGCCCCGAAAGGGGAGCCCCCGTGTTTTGCCCAGGATTCGTGAACTTCGCATTCGGGGGGAGCCTTGATCCGGATCACGTTGCGGCGGAAATCGACGTGATACTGAGATTGAGTCTCACGGGTCGTCGCATCGTGCCTCGGCCCAAGCCTCCCGAGCGTGGCGTGAACCCAGGTCCCGAAGCTCCCTCGCCCTCCGTTCCTCCCTTCGCCGGTCGCGATCGGCTGGTCTGCACCCGCTGCGGCGGCGTCACGCCGCTCGACGCGGCGGGCCTGCTCGACGGCGTGCAGGCTCGCGCCGCCGCGCGCGGCGTGGTCGTGGAGGCTCATTCGCTCACCGTGTACGGGCGCTGCTGGCTCTGCCGGGCGTCGCGGGTGCGGGCGTGAAGATCTGCGTGTGCCGGGACGTGTCGGACGGGGACCTGCGAGCGGCGGTGCGCTGCGGCCGGACGGTCGAGGAGGTCGTCGCGGCGACGGGCGCCGGCTCCGACTGCGGCGCGTGTGAGGAGGCCCTCTCGCGCCTCGCCGAGGCGGCGCGCGCGGAGGGCGTCGTCCTGCAGCGGCCCGCGCAGCGGCGCGCCGCGTGAGTTAAACCTGGCGGATGGACGCGAAGGCCCGCGCGGCCGCGCTCGAGCTCTTCCAGCCCGCCGTCCGCGAGTGGTTCTCGCGGGCGTTCGAGGCGCCCACGCCGGCGCAGGCGCTCGCCTGGCCGGCCATCCGGCGCGGCGAGAGCACCCTGCTCCTCGCGCCCACCGGGAGCGGCAAGACCCTCGCGGCGTTCCTCTCCTGCCTGGACCGCCTGATGTTCGCGCCGGAGCCGCCCAGGAAGGAGCGGCTCCGGGTGCTCTACGTCTCCCCGCTGAAGGCGCTCGCCGTGGACGTCGAGCGGAACCTGCGCGCGCCGCTCGCGGGCATCGCCCAGGTCGCCGCGGGGCGGGGCGACGCGTACCGCCTCCCGGCGGTGGCGGTGCGGAGCGGCGACACGCCCGCGGCGGAGCGCGCCCGGTTCGCGCGCGTCCCCGCCGACGTCCTCATCACCACGCCCGAGTCGCTCTACCTCGTGCTCACCTCGAACGCGCGAGAGGTGCTGCGCTCGGTCGAGACGGTCATCGTGGACGAGATCCACGCGCTCGTCCCGACCAAGCGCGGCGCGCACCTCGCGCTGTCGCTCGAGCGGCTCGAGGCGCTCGCGGGGCGGCCCCTCCAGCGCATCGGCCTCTCCGCGACGCAGCGGCCGCTCGAGGAGGTCGCGCGCTTCCTCGGGGGCGCCGAGCCCGTCCCGGCCCCGCCGCCCGCGCGGCCCCGCGAGCGCCGCGGCGCGGGGGAGGGCGCCGCCTCCCCGGCGAGCCCGGGCGCCTCGGCGATGGCCGAGTTCCGCGCCGGGGGCGCGCTCCGTCACAGGCCGGTCACCCTCGTGGACGCCGGCGCGCGCAAGGCGCTCGAGCTCCGCGTCGAGGTCCCGGTCGAGGACATGTCGCGCATCGGCGAGGCGCTCGAGCTCGCGAGCGGCGACGCGAGCCAGGCGCCGGTGCGGGCCTCGATCTGGACCGCCATCCACCCGCGCCTGCTCGAGCTCGTGCGCGCCCACCGGACGACCCTCGTCTTCGTGAACAGCCGGCGCATCGCGGAGCGGCTCGCGGCGGCGCTGAACGAGCTCGCGGGCGAGCTGCTCGTGCAGGCCCACCACGGCTCGATCGCGCGCCCGCAGCGGGTGGCCATCGAGGACGCGCTCAAGGCGGGCCGCCTTCGGGGGCTCGTCGCGACGAGCTCGCTCGAGCTCGGCATCGACATGGGCGCCGTCGATCTCGTGGTGCAGATCGAGGCGCCGCCCTCGGTCGCGAGCGGGATGCAGCGCATCGGCCGCGCGGGCCACCGCATCGACGAGCCGAGCCGCGGCGTCGTCTTCCCGAAGTACCGGGCCGACCTGCTCGCCTGCGCCGGCCTCACCGAGGCGATGCACGCGGGCGAGGTGGAGGCGACCCGCTACCCGCGGAACCCCCTCGACGTCCTCGCCCAGCAGGTCGTCGCGATGGTGTCGCTCGACGACTGGGAGGTCGACGCGCTCTACGACGCCGTCCGCCGGGCCGCCCCGTTCGCCGAGCTGTCGCGCTCGGTCTACGAGGGCGTGCTGGACATGCTCTCCGGCCGCTACCCCTCGGAGGAGTTCGCGGAGCTGCGCCCGCGCGTCACCTGGGATCGCGTGCGCGGCAAGCTGCGGGCGCGCGAGGGGGCGCGCCGCGTCGCGGTCGTGAACGGCGGGACCATCCCGGACCGCGGCCTCTACGGCGTCTACCTGGCGGGCGGGAAGCAGGGCCACACCCGCGTCGGCGAGCTGGACGAGGAGATGGTGTTCGAGTCGCGCGTCGGGGAGACGTTCCTCCTCGGCGCCTCGACCTGGCGCATCGAGGAGATCACCCACGACCGCGTGCTCGTCTCGCCCGCGCCGGGCGAGCCGGGGAAGATGCCCTTCTGGCACGGCGACTCGGCGGGGCGGCCGCTCGAGCTCGGCCGCCGCATCGGCCGGCTCGTCCGCGCCCTGCGCGAGACGCCCCGCGAGGCCGCGCGCGCGCGGCTCGTGCGCGTCCACGATCTCGACGCGCGCGCCGCCGACAACCTCCTCCGCTTCCTCGACGACCAGGCCCAGGCGACAGGGGCCGTCCCGGACGACCGCACCCTCCTCGTCGAGCGCTGCCGCGACGAGCTGGGCGACTGGCGCGTGTGCGTGCTCGCGCCGCTCGGCAGCCCGGTCCTCGCGCCGTGGGCGATGGCGGCGACGGTCCGCGCGCGCGAGCGCCTCGGCGCGGACGTCGAGACGCTCTGGACGAACGACGGCTTCGCGGTGCGGCTGCCGGGGTCCGACGAGCCGCCCGACGTGTCGTTCCTGCTGCCGGATCCGGAGGAGGTGGAGGACCTCGTCGTCGGCCAGCTCGGCGCGACTGCGCTCTTCGCGGCCAAGTTCCGCGAGGCCGCCGGCCGCGCCCTGCTCCTGCCGAAGCGCCGCCCCGGCCAGCGCGCCCCGCTCTGGCAGCAGCGCAAGCGCGCCGCGGACCTCCTCGCCGTCGCGTCCCGCTACGGGGCCTTCCCGCTGCTGCTCGAGGCGTACCGCGAGTGCCTGCGCGACGTGTTCGACCTGCCCGCGCTCGAGGAGGTACTGCGCGACGTCCGCGCGCGGCGCGTCCGCGTCGTCACCGCCGACACGCGCGTCCCGTCGCCGTTCGCGGCCTCGCTGCTCTTCGGGTTCGTGGCGAGCTTCATCTACGACGGCGACGCGCCGCTCGCCGAGCGCCGCGCTCAGGCGCTCACCATCGACCAGGCCCAGCTCCGCGAGCTGCTCGGCGAGGCCGAGCTGCGCGAGCTCCTCGACGCGGACGCGCTCGTCGCCCTGGAGGCGCAGCTCCAGCACCTCGCGCCGGCCACGCGCGCGCGGAGCGTGGACGGCGTGGCGGATCTCCTGCTCCGCCTCGGCGACCTCTCCCGTGAGGAGATCGCCCGGCGGTCGGCGACCCCCGAGGTGGCCGCCGGCGCCGAGCGGCTCGTGGCGGAGCGGCGGGCGATCCCGCTCCGGATCGCAGGGGAGGAGCGGCTCGTGGCCGTGGAGGATTCCGCGCGCTACCGGGACGCGCTCGGCGTGCCGCTCCCGCCCGGCGTGCCCGAGGCGCTGCTCGGGCCGGTGGCGGACGCGCTCGAGGGCCTCGCCGCGCGCCACGCGCGCCGCCACGCGCCGTTCACGACCGGCGAGCTCGCCGCGCGCTTCGGGATCCCGCGCCCCACGGCGGAGGGCGCGCTCCGGCGGCTCCTCGAGCGCGGCCGACTCCTCGAGGGGGCGTTCCGCCCGCACGGCGCGGAGCGCGAGTGGTGCGACCCGGAGGTCCTGCGCGGCCTCCGCCGCCGCTCGCTCGCGCGGCTGCGCGAGGAGATCGAGCCAGTCGAGCCGCGGGCGTTCGCGCGCATGCTGCTCGGCTGGCACGGCATCCCGCGCAAGGGCCGCGGCCTCGACGCCGTGCTCGACGCCGTCGAGAAGCTCCAGGGCGCGCCGCTCCCCGCCTCGCTCCTCGAGACGGAGATCCTGCCGGCGCGGGTGGACGGGTACCTGCGGGGAGACGTCGACGCGCTCGCGGCGGCGGGGGAGGTGCTCTGGGTGGGGCTCGAGCCCATCGGCGAGCACGACGGGCGCATCGCGCTCTACCTCGCGGACGCGTTCCCCCGGCTCCTGCCCACGACCCGCCCGGCGGCGGAGGCGCCGCAGGGCGAGCGCGGCGCGCGGATCCTCGAGCACCTGGCCCGGCGCGGCGCCTCGTTCTTCGCCGAGCTGCACGCCGCCGCGGGCGGCGGGTACGAGCAGCAGACGGTGGACGCGCTCTGGGATCTCGTCTGGCGCGGGCTCGTCACGAACGACACGTTCCAGGTGCTCCGCGCCTACGCCGAGCCGGCCGCCGCCCGCCGCGAGCGCGGCCGGGTCGTCGCGCGCGCTCCGGCCGCGTTCCGGTCGCGCCGG